>JBDTZD010000226.1:0-6786 GCA_040005335.1 Pyrinomonadaceae bacterium
AATCAAATTCGAGCTGCTCGAAGAAGATGCGCCGAAAACCACGGAAAACTTTCGCCTGCTGGCGGAAAAAGGGTATTACGACGGCGTGATTTTCCACCGCGTGATCAAAAACTTTATGATTCAGGGCGGCGATCCTTTGGGTATGGGTTACGGCGGTGAATCGGCGTGGGGCGGCAAATTTAACGACGAAATTAACGCGTCGTCTGCTCTTTACCAAGGTGGTTATTCAAAAGGCACGGTCGCAATGGCTAATTCGGGACCAAATACCAATGGCTCGCAGTTTTTCATCATGCACGTTGATTACCCGTTGCCGCCGAGCTACACAAAATTCGGTCGCGTCACGGAAGGTCAAGAAGTGGTTGATGCCATCGCTAACGTACAAATTGGGCAAGGCGATAAACCAAACGAACAAGTAGTGATGGAAAAAGTTACAATTATGGAAAGCTAAAAACTGAAAAAGGAAAACCGATAGCAGCCGATAATTAGCGTTTTTCAGTTTTCTATTTTCCATTTTCCGTTATCAAATTTATCGGGCTGTGTCCGCGACCAATATGCGGCGCAGTCCGAATTGCATTTGTGACAAAATCTTTGGCGATTTGTACGGCTTCGTTTAAAGTTTTACCATTTGCCAAATTCGCCGCAATCCCCGCCGCTAAAGTGCAGCCTGTTCCATGCGTCGCCTTTGTTTCGATAAATTGGCCTTCAAATACTTCAAAACTTTCACCGTCGAACAATAAATCACGCGTTTTTCCATCGTGAACCAAATGCCCGCTCTTAACTAAAACCACTTTGGCTCCTAGATCATAGATTTTACGAGCGGCAGCTTGCATACTTTCAAACGTTTCTATTTTTAAGTTTGTAATTCGTTCGGCTTCCGCAATGTTTGGGGTGACGACGCGCGCCAAGGGAAAGAGACTTTTAATCAAACTTTGTAATGCTTCGTCCGTTATCAAATCAAAGCCGGAAGTCGAACGCACAACCGGATCAACAACGGGCGCGGGCAACTTAAATTCTTGAATCAATCGCGCAACTTCTTCAATAACCTCGCCGGTCGGCAACATTCCTGTTTTGACGGCAGCAATTTGAAAATCTTCAATCACGGGCAAAACCTGACCGCGAACTGATTCTGCCGTTTGATTAACTGCGCCGAAGACTCCGGTTGTGTTTTGGAAAGTCAGCGATGTTACCGCCGCTGTAGCAAAGCAACCGAAAGCCGTAAAAGTCTTGATGTCAGCGATAATTCCCGCGCCGCCCGATGGGTCAAGACCAGCAATTGTTAGGCAGATTGGCGGACATTGGACTTTGGACTTTGGGCTTTGGGCTTTATTGATCATTGCGAATTTTGCTAACAATTTTAGAGAGATTTTGCGGATCGTTTAAAAAGCGAATGGCGGCAATTCCCCTCGCTCCGGCTTGCAAGACTGCTGAAAAGTTTGTTTCGTCAATTCCGCCGAGCGCGATTACCGGAAAATCCTCGACTGCCTTGCCAACCTCTTGCAATTTCTCTAAACCGTGTGGAGGCAAATCGTAGTTTGCTTTTGACGGCGTGGCAAAAATCGGACTGAAAGTCACAAAATTTGCTCCGCTCTCGGCAGCTTGATTTACTTCTGCTAAAGAATGTGTTGAAGCGCCGACGATGAAATTGGGGGGAAATGTTTGGCGAATGACCCGAATAGGAAGGGAATTCGCGGTGAGATGAACTCCGTCAGCTCCGGCGGCGAGAGCGATGTCGGCGCGGTCATTAATAAGCAACAAAGTTTGACTGTTCTTGGTGATTTGAGCAATGCGGGACGCAAGTTCAAATACTTTACTCGCCGAGAGATGTTTTTCCCGAATTTGAACGAGTGAAACTTCTGCCTTAACTGCCGCCGAAACTAATTCTGAAAAACGAGCCGAACATTCGACAAAGTTTCCATCGGTCATCACGCCTTCGGAAATCAGGTAAATGAGCGGCAATTTAACGACTGAAATCATTGTCGCCATCGCTCTGTTTATCGCCGCCTTCGAGCTGACGCACAGCGCGGTTGAAATTAGCAATCTCCCAAAAAGCAATCGCTAAATTCAATACTCCGAGAGCCGTCACCGCACCTCGCACCCAGCCGGAAGCAACAGCCTGACGCAGAATGGGCAAACCCGTTTTCGTCGAGGCGTAAACTAACAAATAATTTTCGCCCCACCAATCATTAACTCCAAACGGACTAAACCACGGCAGAAGAATCAATGCGATGCCGGCTTCCAAAAACAAAAAAATAAGAATTGTAACTGTTAATTTTGCAGACATTTTACGAGCCCAAAGTCCAAAGTCCAAAGTTCAAAATCAATTTGATTTTAAGTTATTTTGTTCGAAAACAGAATACTCTAAATCATTTTAACTTCGGACTTTGGACTTTGGACTTCAAACTTACTTTAAGCTGTTTGGAGTGAGCGTACCTTGTCTCCAATATTACGATAAGTAACATTGACGGCGTAAATGCCAGAGAATTGCTCGAGAGCTTTATCGGCATCGCCAGCCTGTTCGTAAGCCAAGCCAAGTTCGTAGCGCAGGGCTTGATACTCGTCTTCAGTATGTCCGGGCGTGTCCAGACCGCGTTGGTACCATAGAATCGCCAGCGTTGGCATTCCTTTTTCCATAAAACAATGCCCAATTAAATTACAGCATTGCAGATAGCGGGCGGTGCCGTCGCTTGGCGCAACCATTTTAACGGCATTTTGAAATTCTTCGACCGCATCATCCATCAAATCCATTTCTTTGTACGCCAAACCAAGATTATAATGCGTTTCATAATCAGCAGTTTGCATAGCAGGCAGAGCTGCTACTTGTAAATCATCACCAAGTTCGGCAAATAAATCCTCAAAGCCGGAACTTGCGACGATTGATTCATCCGATTTGACCTGCGGTTTTACTTCGGCAGCGGCAGCAGGCATCTCGACCGTCTCAGCGTGTGGCGCATTGCCGTTGCTATGTCCGTTGCCATTTGACGACTTGATTCCGTTGAGCGCGTCGCGTCGCGCGGCAATCAACGGTTGCGGTCCATATTGAGTTTCTAGGGTGTCGAGCGTATCCAGCGCGAGATCTCGATAATTTTGCGAAATGTAAAAATCAACGCTTTCAAGATCTTCTTTGAGTTGAGTGAGTGTGTTAGGACGCGCGGGAACCGGTTCGCTTGCTTGATTCTGCACGACTTGATGATCGTCTGCCATGTCAAAGGAAAAATCGACGGTTGAATCGGGCAGCAAAGCGTCAGTGTTTGCGTTAACTGCAAATTGAACATCGTCAGTCGGAAATGTATCGTGACCGTTTGAGGCTGACTCAAGGTTTTGGCTGGTCTCAGTTTCCAATTCGTAATTGTTATTGCCGGCGTCAAAAGAGCTGTCTGAATAAACTTTAGATAAATCGCTCGGCGCGTTCTCCCAAACGGAGTCGTCTTTTAAGTCCGGACCCTTTGGCTGATCATACTCAGTAACATGTTCGCCTTCTTGACTAAGCGTGTTGAAAGATTCAAAAGTCGGAACATATTCAAGTGCGTCATTTTGCTGTCCGCCGTTTGATGAGCGATTAGGTTCAAATTCTACGCCGAGTTCGCGTAAGCGGTTAGCATAACGTTCATCTTCAGGAAAGAGTGTTGCCAGCTCGGTTAGCGCGTCACGCTCTTCGCCCTCCGCACCGTTAAGTTGAGCGGATTCAGCCAGCCTTTCAAGCGCGGTTTTTAATTCGTCCTCATTGCGCTGCCAAGCCCTCACACGTGTCAGGAGCCGCAATGCAACAAGTTGTTCCGGGTCCCGCGCCAAAATTTCGTTGAGCCAGTGCAGCAATTCTTCTTCCTGATTGCTGGAAATCAACATTTCGCCGCAAAAACTAATCACGCGCGTAGCATCGGCTACTTTATTTTCTTTCAGGTACAGACGCACCACATCCAAATAACGCTTATAACTGCTTGGTTCACGATCAATGAGCCTAGCAATCGTATTTTCAGCTTCCAGAACATTTTCGCCTTCGACATAAGCGTGGGCAAGCATCGAGAGAATTTCGGGACTGTCGGGATTTATCGCCGAAGCTTCAACAAGACGTTCAGCGGCTTCGTCCGGCAAACCAAGTGCGATGCTGGCACTTGTCGCGCCATTCAAGACAGTCAAATCAAATGGACTCAGTTCTAACGCTTTGGCAAAAATGACCGCAGCTTCTTCGGTTTGTTTTTTAGCGAGAAGGCGATTTCCAGCTTCGGCGTAGGCTTCAACAGCTTTGTCGTACTCTTCTTCCTTAAGAAAATTTTCGGCAAGTTTGAGGCGCGTCACTGTGTCATTCGGATCAAGGTCGGCAATTCGGCTCCAAATTTCTAAAGCTTTGAGCTGTGCGCCCGTTTTCTGATGTTCTTCGGCAACCAGCAAATAGAAAGAACGCGCTTCGGAAGTCAACCCGAGCATTTGATAGAGGGGAGCAAGCTTTGCGGCAATCTCAACCGAACCGGGCAGCAGACGCAGCATCTTCTTATACATGGCAATCGCTTTGTGCGCGAAGCCCTGTGAGTTGTAATGATCGGCGATGCGTTTAAAACAAGCGATGGCTTCGTCTTTAGCATCTACGCGAGCATATAAATCGCCCAGCATATTGAGAGTGTTGTAATCCTTTGGATCGTTCTCAACTATCTGGCAATAATCACGAATAGCGGGTTGAATTTTGCCCTGCGACAAATTCTTATCAGCGGTTCGCCTAACTTTTTCCTTGTCGAAGCTCATGGTAGATCTTGAGGGTTGAGTTTAACGGTAAAATTACTGAATTATGAGGCTTCGCGGTGTGTCAGAACGGAAGAGTGTACTGGCAGCAGCGTTTTTGCCTCTTGACACTGCTTTTTCAAGCTATCACGTGCACGCTAAAACTGTCAACGAATTCCTCAAAACTTTTAGCTGTTACCAAGCAATAAAATCCTTGCTGTTACGAGATTGCAAATTACAGAATGGCTCTATAATGTAACTTAAATTTGGAATCAATACATTAGAATGTAAAACAAGGGTCTATGAAAATTTACTTCGTAAACACACAAAAAACGTTTTTCCGGCTTTTTCTAGTTTTTTCTCTCTTATTTTCTTGCCTGCTTCAACCGACATCACTGCGGGCAGCAACGCGGGAACCGGCGCGCGGAAATAGCGCGATGGTCGCTTCGCAGCATGAAATTGCATCGCGAATCGGCTCTGATATCATGAAACGCGGCGGTAACGCCGTAGATGCTGCGATTGCTGTCGCATTTGCACTTGCCGTCGTTTATCCCGAAGCCGGAAACTTGGGCGGCGGCGGCTTTCTGCTCGCTCATCTCTCGGACGGGCGAAATATAGCCATTGATTACCGCGAACAAGCTCCGGCAGCGGCTAGCCGCGACATTTTTGTTGACAAGGCGGGCGAGCTGATCAAAGGTGAAGGTTCTTCAACTGTCGGTTATCGGGCGGCGGGCGTTCCGGGAACAGTCGCCGGGCTTGATTTAGCTTTCAAAAAATACGGTTCTGGCAAACTAACTTGGGCGCAGCTGGTTGAACCGGCTCGAAAGTTAGCCGCCAACGGTTACGTTTTGAGTTATCGGCTGGCTCAATTATTTAAAACCTATCAGAAAAACTTGGCGCCTTACGAAGATAGTACGCGCATTTTTTTGAACGGCGGTAAGTATTACGCCGAAGGTGACACGCTTCGACAGCCTGATTTAGCAGCGACTCTGGCTAGAATACAAAAATCGGGCGCGCGCGGTTTTTACGAAGGTGAAACTGCTCGGCTCATCGCCGCCGATATGAAAGCGCACAATGGATTGATAACCCTCGCAGATTTAAAGAATTACCACCCAAAGGAACGCACGCCGATTGTCGGTAATTATCGAGGGTTTCCAGTTGTCGTGATGCCGCCGCCTTCGTCAGGCGGAGCGATTTTGCTCGATGTTTTGAACATCTTAGAAAGCTACAATGTGCGCGAAATGGGCTGGGCTTCGTCCGAAAAATATCATCTTCTTGTTGAATCAATGCGCCGCGCTTTCGCAGATCGCGCTGAATACATGGGCGATCCTGATTTTGTCGAGGTCCCGGTTAAAAAACTGATTTCCAGAGAGTATGCTGCGCAGCAGCGCGAGACTATTGATTTGAATAAAGCCTCAAAAAGCGCGGACATCAAAGCCGGAGATTTAACCAGCATCAAAGAGCCGACCGAAACGACGCATTTTACTGTTGCCGACGCGCTCGGAAACGTCGTGACTAACACATACACGATTAATGATTTATACGGTTCGGGCGTCACGGCGAAAGGCACCGGTGTTTTATTAAACGATGAAATGGACGATTTTGCCGCGCGTCCCGGCAAAGCAAATATGTTTGGACTCGTTCAAGGCGAGCGCAATAAAGTCGAACCCGCCAAACGTCCTCTCTCTTCGATGACCCCGACCATTGTCTTGCGCAAAGACGGCAGCGTTTGGTTTGCAACGGGCGCGCGCGGCGGTCCGCGCATTATCACTGCCGTTCTGCAAATCGTGATTAATGTGATTGACCACGATATGAATATTCAGCAGGCGATTGATGCGCCCCGCCTGCATCAACAGTGGTTGCCGGACGAAATTGTCTTTGAGCCTTACGGACTCTCGACCGATACGCGCAATGCGATGGAAAAACTCGGACATGTTTTTGCCGAAAAGCCAGGTTATGTGGCTTCGGCAACTGGAATTATGATCGAAGAAAAAACGGGCGTGAAATTTGGTGCGGTTGATTCGCGGAGCGACGGCGAAGCGATTGGGTATTAGTGCAAAACGCAAAGTGCAGAGT
>JBDTZD010000193.1:0-6781 GCA_040005335.1 Pyrinomonadaceae bacterium
ATAAAAATGAGTTGACGGATGCGGGATTTAATACCGTTGCTTCTCCCAGAGTTTTTACCGCTTCAGTTTTCTTATCAAGTTTATACTGAGCAATACCTAAACCGGACTTGCCGGAGAAACTGTTGGGATTGATTTCAACTGCTTTTGTAAAAACGCTCTCGGCTTCGCTAAATTTATTTAGGGCAATATATTCATACCCTAATCTATTCAGCGCAAGATAATACGTCGGAAAGATTCGGATCGCCGTTTCAAGCTCCGTAATTGCCTGAGCTTGATTTTTTTTATCTAATGCTTTTAACGCATCGTCATAAGATTTTTCGGCTTCTTTCGGAATATTTTGGGCAAAAACCACCTCATTGTTCGTTGAAGCGACAGTATCGCTACGGCGTGAGTCGGTTTCCAAAACGAAATTAACCTGTAATGTTTCCCCGCCTGATGTCCCTCCCGTAGTCTGATTAGTGCGATTGCCTTGTCCAAGCTGAATTCGCTCCTTTGCCTCTCGGTAATTTGTGCCCCCGGTTCTAATCTGAACATAATAAACGCCAGCGCGCAGACTTTGAAAAAAATATAATCCTGAGCTAGTGGTTTGAGTGGATTTTATCAAGCGTTCAAATTCATCGAGCAATTCAACGTCAATCCTTGCCACTGGCTTGTGGCTGGTGTCAAACACCAAACCGTTCAACGAGTTTTGTGCAAAAGCGTTTTCAGCTTTAATACCAATTACGAATACTACTACCAAAATAAGAAGTACATATCTTATAAAACAAATTTTCATACAAATCTCCTCTTTTTCGGTAAACCCTGTAAGGAATAGCTTTTTCTATTATTTCAAACGTCTTCAAAAAAACAAAGAAAACCTGCTCTTTGCAGAGCAGGCTTAAAGTTTGAAGTTTCAACCGAATCTTGTGTTAAAAGATAAAGCGGAAACCAAAACGTATTGAACGTGGTTCTTGAAAATAGTTCGGTTGATTAAACCGAGCATCCGTTTTAAACGGCGCGCAACTACCCGCTGCTCCATTGTCACCGCAGGTTGACAGTCCGGCATTTCCGCGACGGTTAAGTTCAGTAATAGTGGAGGACAATCCGCCGTTAAAAATCTGTCGGATAAATGAAGTTTCATCCGTCACGCCGGGGAAAAATCCGCTCACTGTGGGAGCTGCCAAATCACCTGAGAAGAGCACCAGGAATTTATTGGCGACCGCGTTTTGATTAAATACATTTAAAGCATCTACATCAAAGGCAATTGCATATTTTGCATCGCGCCCGAATTTGTATTTGTGGCTGATGGCAAAATCCGTTTGGGTAAAGAAAGGTGTTCGCCCTAAATCACCGCGTCCGAAGACGAATGAAGTTGCCGAATAAGAGCTAACTCTGGTTGAGAGCGGAGTACCGCTTTCGCCAATGAAAAACGCTTTGAGTTCCGTCGTGTTGACTTTACTGCCAAACCAATCGAAATTATAACCCGCATTTACTTTAAATACATGCGGACGGTCTGTCGCCAATCTTCCGTTATCGGGTTTACCGTCTAGGGTAAAGCCAAGAAACGGAATATCAAAGAAACGATTAACGTTCGGTGCTGAACGACCGGCTTCATCGGAACTGGCGAGACCAGAATAATTACCGAAAAGGCGGCTGTAGGTATAACTGGCGTTGACAAAGTAATTTGCAGAAAACCGTTTGTTAACTTTAAATTCAAGCCCGTCATATCTTCGTTCGGCTCGCGGTGTTGCCGGAATACCTGGGAAAAACGGCTGTCCGACAATTCCAAAACCCGGATTGGCAATAAAGAAAAGTTCGTTTTGATTAGCATCAAAGACGCCGACATCTTCAATAGCCCGGTCAATCTGTTTGTGTGTATAACGAATTCCAAACGTATAGTCCTTGAAAAGTTGTTGTTCAAAACCAACATCCAGAGAACTTTCACGAGCCGCTTTCAAATCGGGATCAACGCGATTATCGCTCGGATCGTTTGAAGGAACACGTAAATCAACATCCAAAACCTGATTTGTCAGGATGTAATTTCGGGTGTAAGAGGTGTAATCAGGGTTGGTTGCGCGAAGCGGAACGTAAATCCGCCGGAGAATGTCACCGCCGAATGAGCCGCGCGGCAATTCATATTTAAAGCGGTCATAAAACCAACCGTAACCACCGTATAGTTTTGATCTGCCATTGCCAAAAACATCCAAAGCAAAACCAATGCGCGGTGCCGGTTTGGAGCCCCAACCAAAGACAATCGGAACACCGGTTGATGAAAATGAAGGAACATCTTCTTTTTCAATGCGGAATCCCGGATTAATGGTCAATCGCCCCATCGTCCAGCTGTCTTGAACATAGAGGGCTTGGTTCTTACTTGAGGCTTTTCCGTTTGTCCCAAAATATTGAATATAACCGTAACCGATGTCACCCGGATTTCCGCCAACGCCTCTTGAAGTTGAACCGTAGTATAAACGGATTTCACCTTGTCCGCCGACATTTGAATAACCTAAGACCGCATCATTACTGAGGCGATTTAATTGAAACCCAAATTTGAGATTGTGACGACCTAAACCGTTGAAAATCACGTTAGCGTCGGCATCAAAAGTCGTGCGTTTGGAAATATCTTTATCAGTCCCAGCAATGTTTGGAACGTTTGAAAAGCTGGCGACACATCCTCCCGTCGCGCTAGTGCCAGCGTAAATGGGCGAACCGTTAGGATTTAAGTTTCCGTTAATACAACGGACTCGATCAATTGTCGGAATACCGTAACTACCTAATTTTTCATTTAGATAGCTTTGCCCATAACGGCTCGAAATAATCCAATTACTGCTTGGAGTGTAGGTTCCGCCAAAGTTGTAAATCGAACTAGCCCTACGACCGCCTTGTGTGTCAATAAACTCGCTTCCAGAGATGATGTTATTGGTCGGCAAAGAAGTCGCCAGACCGGTAAAATCCGGCAAATCGCCGCGCACGCTGAGCGGGTTATAGGTGTAACTGCCGTTCAAGTTCAGTTTGTTGCCGATTTGCCCGTCAAGACGCAAAAAGCCGTAATCCCGACGTTGTGTGTAGCGATAAGTTTGACTGCCTAATCCATTCGGGTAATCAACATTGCGCTTGATATCATAATTCTGGACATTGTAGCTGCCAAAAAACCAGAGATGGTCTTTCACAATTGGTCCGCCAAGCGAAGCCGTTGGAAAGAAATTTGTGTAGTTATCTCCTGGAGGAGAGAAATACTTGAGAGTATTTTTATCCTGGTTTTGAATTATTCGCTGGCGAACGTTGGCATTTTCCGTGGCGCTCAGACCTGAGTAATTGGGTGTATAATTATCAACCAGCACACTTTTCGGTTCAAGTTTGCTGGTATTAAACGAAGTGCCGAAAGTGCCGTTAAATTGGTTGCCGCCGCGTTTGGTGACGAGCGTGATAACGCCGCCGGTCGCACCCCCGTGTTCTGCTTCGAAACCGCCTGATTTAATTTGAACTTCCTGAATTAAACCAAAGGGCAAATCGTTATTGCTGTTTAATTGACCGGTGCGGAAGTTGGTCACTTCCTGACCGTCAATAATAAACGTATTTTCAGCGCCGCTTGAACCGTCAATTTGATAACCGGCCCCGGTGGTTTCTTTACGGACAGACGAAGCAGTTGCCAAAACGGACGAAAAATTCGTTCCCTTGGGCAGTTCGTTAAGTCGTTCGGCTGTCAGGTTTGTTTGTACCCGACTTGATGTTGCGTCAATGTTTCCCACATCACCACTAGTAACCGTCACATTTGCTGCGACTCCGGCAGGCTGCAGGGAGAAATCAACCGGGGTTGCTTTTCCAAGGGCAATTGTTGCTTGAGTCGGTTCGCTGGCTGCAAAGTTATTTGAACTGGCTGTAATGAGATACTCGCCCGGCGGAACAGCCAGCACTCGATAAAAACCGTCTTCGTTTGCCGTAGCCGTCCGGCTAAAGGCATTACCTTCGATTTTTACTGTTGCACCGGGAATTACCGCGCCCGTTGTATCTTTTATATTTCCTTCAATTGTCCCGAATCTGTCTTGGGCAAGGCATAAACTGCTAAAACCAAAAACAAACAAGGCAATCAAAGATAGAAATCTAAATTTATTTAGCATCCTTATCACTCCTATTACTGGGGATTTTGAAATTGTTAGAGCACAGTCGCCTCGCTTCCTGAAGAAAATGAAAGTTTTAAGGACTATGCGTGAAACATCACCGAGGTATTAGGGCAAGTTGGAAACCAAGAGGAGTCCAGAGCATAACACCATTGGTGCAAACCCTGTACATACACAATTTACATTGCATTCAAGGAAGAAATGATAAAATTAAACAGGTAGGTTAAAAGAATAAAATTAAGATTGAATCTTAAATTATTTGATGTTCTATATGTGATTGCGATTTTTTTGAGAATGTAGAGAGAACAAAAGGGCAGGGATACTGGTGGAAGGCCGTCTGTTTTAAATCAATCTTTATTGTGATCTTTTTTTAGGTAGGAAAGTTCAATTTTTGGAGTAATTTTTTAAAACGGGGCTCATCGTGCAGGCTTTGGAGCTGCATATCCACATTCAACCAGACCAGCCAAAGTGAGTTTTCTTCGTATGCTTCTTCGAGTAATGTTAACGCTTCAGCTTTTTCGCCCAGACCGATATGAAGATACGCCCGAATGTAAGGTGAAACATAGCGTCTGCAAGCAATTTGGTTAATCCGTCCCAGTAATGCTCGCGCTTCTAAATGTCTGCCCGTCATTCCGTAGCAATATCCTAACAGCGCCATCGTTTGTTGAAGCGGTTCGGCCGCTACAACTCGTTCAAATTCGGCAGTTCCAGCCACTCTTTGTCCTGAATGAAACAAAGCTAAAGCGAGATAATATCGAGCGCGGTTATGATTCGGGTCAATTTCCAGGACGAGCTGAAATTGTTTAATAGCTTGATCAAACAGTCTTTTGTAGAACAACGGCACGCCGCGCACAACTCCTAAGTAGAGCGAGTTTGTATCAAACGATTGCGCCTTCTCAATTTGCTCTAAAGCTTCATCAAATCTTCCCATTGCCGTCAGAAACCACCCGTACCAATGCCGCTCTGAAGCGTAATTTGGTTTCAACTTAATAGATAGTTGATGCATTTTTTCGGCTTGCAGCCAGTCCTTAGTTATAAAACAGTAGTCTGCCTGTGTCGCATATGCTTCTGCAAGATTAGGATCGAGTTCTAAAGCCTTTGAGACAGCTTCCCGGATAGCCGGATAGATTTTATTCGGAGCAAGATAGAGATGATGACCAAGCAGCAAATAAGAGTCAGCAATCCCGATGTAACCAAGTGGAAAATTGGGTTCAGCAGCAACTATTTTCTGAGCTCCTTCCAAACTCGTCAATAATCCTTGCTCGGTTCGCGTTTCCCAAAAAAAACGATACTTAAGATATGTCTGATAAATTTCAGAGTCTTTTAACGTTTTTTGAACAGCTGGATCTTTAATTATTTTAGTCGCCAAAGCTAAAGCGGCTTGATCTGAAATCTGATCTTGCAAATCAAACAAATCGCCGGTTTGAACTTCGAATCTATTCGCCCAGAGAAGATCTCCGTTTTTTACGTCGTGCAGTTGAATATTGGCACGGACTTTCTCACCCGATGATTGAATAGTGCCGCTCAAGACCGTGTCCACGTCCAGCTCACGTCCGATTGTGATGGCATCCTTTTCCGTTTCGGCATACTTCAAAACCGCTTCCGTCGGACGAATTGAAACAGAGTGATTGGTGCTCAGATGAGTAATCAAAGAATCGGCAATTGCTAATCCGAGATGTTCTTTGTCAGCAGATTCTCTGAGCAACAAGAATTTCAGAGGTAAGATGGCCAGCGATTTAATATGACCGTTAGAGGAATGTCCATTTTCAGAAATTAATATTCTGTTGTTCGTTTCACTGACTTCTCGTACTTTGGCAACAAAACTATACCCTTGGCCGGGAACTGTGACGATAAAACGGTGGTCGCGTGGGTTCTCGCCAAATATTTTTCGCAAGATAAAGATGTTTTGCGTCAGATTTCCTTCTTCAACAAAGCTTTCACACCATATTTTTTCCATTAACTCTTCTTTGGTGAGCAATTGCCCGTGGTGAACAACAAGAGTCAGGAGGGTTTCAAAAACCTTTGATTTTAAAGGGATTGATTGTCCGTTTTGCAAAAGTAATCGTTCAGAAGGCAACAAAATATAGTTCTCGAACTCATACTGCAAAATTCGGTTACTCATAACTACGTGGTGAAAAAAACGACAGAATCGTGGGAAGGATATTATGCCGGAGAAAACTGATTGGTTGCTGCATCATAAAAATTCGAGCGAGACCACCGTATTCAGATTCTTAATTATAATAGTTAGGCAATTTATCCAGATAAGATTCAACTTAAGTTACGCGACAAAACTAGAAATTGTTTCGACATCCAAGCAAAATCTAAAAGTGGTTTTTTCCGTAACTATAAATAAAACACCACAACGCGCTCGGTTATGACAATTTTTTGAATAATCTACAAAAAAAAGGTGGCTGGAAGTCCAGCCACCTTTTTCAAAGTTGGGTTTGCCTAGTACCTAGAAATCAAAACGTCCGGCAAATTGAACAATACGCGCTGCTCCGGCAGTCGTTGACAACCCGAAATTGCTGCTGGTTACATCGCTGTTGGGAACTCCAAGATTGACGCGGTTAAACAAATTAAAGAAATCTGAGCGAATCGTAAAACGCATTCTTTCATTAATCGGAATCCGTTTAATGATGGATAAATCAAAGTTTGAATAACCGGGTCCGCGAAACGCGCCGCGTCCG
>JBDTZD010000351.1:0-6779 GCA_040005335.1 Pyrinomonadaceae bacterium
ATCACGGCGGACATCGCGAATATCTTCGCGGTATTCGCGGCGTGCTTTGCGAACATCCTGACGATATTCACGGTGAGCCTCTCTTTGCTCATGCCGATGATGTCCCCTTCCTTGAGCCATCGCGGAATCCGCGCTAAATATCAAAAGACCGAAGGCGACTGTCATCAAGACGACTTGTGTCAGTTTTCTCATAATTACTGTTCCCTTTCCACACAAAATTTAAATTTTTGCCTCCTGTTTAGAAAAGACAACAAAATACGTGCCAAAGTTACGTTGAATCTTAAATTTTGGCGATTGAAGTTGATTTTACTCGCTCAAAAAAATATTTAAGCAAACATTTGTTAATCAAGTTAATTTGATAAAAGAGCGGACTTTAGTGACCGTACAAAATCAAGCAAAAGATGTTCGTTCAAATCCGAATTTAACGAAATTCTTAAGCGTGCGGTATTTTCCGGGACGGTCGGGGGGCGAACCGCGCGCACGTCAAAGCCATTGGCTTGTAATTCGTTTGCAATCATGACGGCTCTTTCGCTGGCACCGATTACAATCGGCACAATTTGTGAATTCTGCATTGAAACTACAATTTCGTTTTCGCATAGCGACTCCCGCAAAAACCTGGAAAGCTCCAAGAGTTTTGCGCGCCGGTTTGGTTCCTGCTTAACAATTTCAATTGCTTCAATGAGAGCGGCGCAGACTGCGGGAGTCGGCGCGGTCGAAAAAATAAAAGGGCGCGAGCGTTGAATCAACAATTCAATTGCCCATGCTGCTCCGGCTGCAAACGCGCCTGAAACTCCCAGCGCTTTGCCCGCCGTGTTAATTGAGAGAAAAACATCTTGCTCAATTCCGTACTCTTCAATCAAACCGCTTCCCTGTTCGCCAAAAACCCCGACTGCGTGGGCTTCGTCAATTATCAAAGCGACGTTGTATTCTCTGCAAAGCCCGCCGTACTCATTGAGAGGTGCGATGTCGCCATCCATCGAAAAAAGCGATTCAACAACCAAAAATCGTTGACCTTGGCATGGATTTTCCTTAATCAATTTTCCCAACGCCTGCTCGTCATTATGAGGGAAAATTATGCGTTTGGCTTTTGATAAACGAATGCCGTCAATCAAACTCGCGTGATTGAACTCATCGCTAAACACGACATCGCCCGGTTCGAGAAAAGCAGTTAAAACGCCAATGTTGGCTCCATAACCCGAGCCAAAAAACAAAGCGCGTTCGGTTTTCTTAAACTCAGCAAAACAATTTTCCGCGCGGGTAAAAATTGCGCGCTCACCCCGCAATAATCTCGAACCGGTCGAGCCGCAACCAGTTCGTTCGATTTCCGCAATCATTGCGGATTTTAATCTGTCATCATTTGCCAAACCGAGATAATCGTTGGATGACAAATCAATCATCTCAGCCGACGGCGATTTTAATTTGCGCCATAAACCGTGCTGCTCAATTATGGCCAGATGTTGTTGGGTTCTCTCTCTCAAATTCATACGTTTGCAACAGCAGCGCGGTTGGCTTCTTCCTCTTCTTTGCGCCGCAAACCTTCGCGCCCGTCGTAATTCAAGAATTGCGGAAGCAAAGCCGACAGAACGACAGTTCCCAAAACGCACAAAACTCCGCCGGAAACAACGGATGTTTGCAAACTGAAGAGGCTCGCGACCAGACCGGATTCGGCATTTCCTAAAAGAGGGCCGGACGTATAGCTGATCATTTCCATTCCGGCCAGTCGCCCACGCAAATGATTTGGAATTGTTTGATTCCAAATTGTCTGCCGAAAAATCCCGCTAATCATATCAAACGCTCCAGCCAATGCTAAAAACACCAAAGCCAGCCACAAATTGTCGGTTAATCCAAACCCAACGATTGCAACGCCCCAGAGCGCAGCCGCAATTGCGACCATTAAGCCGTGACGATTAACGCGCCGCGTCCAGCCGCTGGTCAAAGAAATTACCAATGCTCCGGCTGGCACTGCCGAATAAAAAAGCCCAATTGAGGCGCTAGCGCCCAATTTTGTGGCAATTGCCGGAAACAATGCCATCGGCATCCCGAAAAACATTGCGTTAATGTCAATTAAGTAAGTACCGAGTAATTCGGGGCGGCTGCGCGCATATCGAATTCCGTCCAGCACCGAACGAAAGCTTGGGCGGTCAGCATTTTCCGGCGCGGGAACCGCGCGAATCAGCCAGACAGCTGTGAGACTGGCAGCAAACGTAAAAAAATCAATCAAATAAGTTGAGGTTGCGCCGTACAATCCGATTAACAAACCGCCGAGCGCCGGACCAATGATAGCGCTTAGATTCCAGCGCAGCGAGTTTAAAACCGCGACCGAAGTCATCATTTCCGGGCGGACGATTTTTTGCATTAAGGATTCAAACGATGGACGCTGCAGAGCTGACAATCCGGCGTGAAATGCGGCAAAAACAAACAAAAGCCAGATTTGCGGACGCGGCAAAATGGTATTTAACAGCAGTCCGAGCGTCACCAGCGTTTGCCCGATTTCGGTCAGGCGCAGCATTTTTCTTTTATCAACCGAATCGGCTAGGGCGCCGCCGACAAACGCGAGAGTGACAATCGGAACAAACTCTGCTACGCCCAAAAGCCCGACCATGAAAGATGATTCTGTCAGCTGGTACATCTGTACTGGAACTGCAACGAAACTCATCATCGAACCAAAAGCAGAAATTATTTGTCCGAAAAACAACAGGCGGTAATCACGCGAAACCCGCAGCGGCGTAACGTCAAGCGCTAGTGAACTAAAAAAGCCTCGCTCTCCGGCGGGCTTTTCGACTTGTCTTTCCGCTTCTTCCTCGATACCGTAATTTGCTTCCGGCGCGGCGGACGAATCAACTTTTTCCAACATAAAAATTACCGAAGTTGCAGCTTAGCACGGATAAACGAAAGAGGTTTAGAGTGCTCAAGAGAGATATTGTTTGTACTTAAAGTTGCATTTTCGATTGTTTACTCCTATTTGCCCATCTTCTTTGCCATTTCTGACATTTGCCCGCCGGATAATAAATCAAGCGCCGGCAAATAATTTTCGGGCGTCAGGCGATTAACAATGTCAATCAGATGCGCATCCATTCCCACTAAAATTCGTTTCGAGCGTTTTTTAATACCTTTGAGAATAATTTCGGCAGCTTGCTCGGCGCTTGTTCGAGAAAGCTTGGTGTGGTATTTAACGCTCTCTTCCTTTTCTTTATCAGAAGCCTTTTCTCCCACTTTGCCGTCTCGGGCAATGTTAGTCGCAATCCCGCCCGGATGAACACAGGAAACTGCGACGCTGGTGTCTTTTAACTCATGACGCAAGGCTTCGGTAAAGCCGCGTACGGCAAATTTGCTCGCACTGTAAGCGGCGTTGCCGGGCGGCGCAATCATCCCGAAAACGCTCGACAAATTTACAATATGCGCAACAGGCTGTTCGCGCAAAATCGGCAGAAACAGCTTGACGCCATAAACCGTTCCCCAAAAGTTAATACTCATTAACCATTCAATATCTTCGAGCGAAACTTCTTCGATTGTTCCGAACAGAGCAACTCCGGCGTTATTGATCAAATGCGTGATTCTGCCGTGAGCTTGCATCATCTCATCACGGAAATTCTGCATCTGTTTGAGATCCGAAACATTGACGATGTGCGTTGAAACACGCAAATTTGGTGATTGAATAATTCGCGCGGTTTCATTCAAACCGTTCTCATTAACATCCGAAATTGCAATTCCCGTAATCTGCTCGCGCGCCAGACGGACAGCCAAAGCGCGCCCGATTCCCGATGCCGCGCCAGTAATAACTACAACAGATTCATTGGTTAAACTCATAAATAGGGACGAGGGGCGAGGAACAAGGGGATAAGGGCAAATTCTAAGATTCAAAATCTTATCAACTCGTCCCTTGTCCCTCACCCCTTGTCCCTTTCTTAATACACCTGCACGTCCGGATTAGATTGCAAAGTTAACTCCGTTTTAGGTTTGACTCGCGATTTTAATTTGTTTCGCAATTTGCGTTCTTTTTTAAGCAGACGCGGCAGCAAATATTCCGCAATGCGCATTTGCCACAAGGCTTTAATTGGATTAACCAGATGCGTAGTCGGCAATTTAGCGCCTGATTCTTTCATTACCAATCCAATCGGCAAATCCATTTGATCTTGCAGCTTAATCATCTGCGCTAACAGCTGCGACATCGGTGTAAACAGCGGCCCGATGCCGTAGCGGGCTTGTTGAGTTCCGATGACGTACAAATGTTTATAATCGGGCGAAACACAACCGCCGTAAAGCATCGCCAAGTTGCCGTCTTTGACTTCGATCATACCTTCGGGCAGAAACGGAAAACTAACATAAAAGCCGGTCGCGCAAACAACAGTGTCATATTCTTCGCTTGTGCCGTCAACAAAATAAACTGTTTTGCCCTCGTATCGCGCAACATCCGTTCGGAGTTTGACGCGCCCGTGTTTGAGATAATGCAAAATTTCGGTGCTGATTGTCGGGTGTTTTTCAAAAACTTTGTGATCAGGTTTTGGCAATCCGTAATCTTCGTATTTGCCAATCACGATTCTGAGTAAAACTTTTAAGATTGCTCGCTGAACGGGGACGGGCAGCAGCATTGTCGGTGATTCGGCGACGGGTTTACCAAGCATTGTTTTCGGCAAAAACCAATATCCGCGCCTGAGGCTTAAATGCGCTGTTTCCGAAACTCGAGCCGCTTCCGAAACAATATCGCAAGCCGAATTTCCGCCGCCAATCACCAGAACTCGTTTTCCGGCAAGTTGATCGGGCGATTTGTAATCTTTGGAGTGCAGATATTCGCCCGTAAATTCGCCCGGATACGAAGGAAATCGCCGGTGCCAATGATGTCCGTTGCAAACCAACACGCCTTTGTAAACGCGCCGCTCGCCGTTTGCTAGTTCGACATCCCACAACTCGTCGGCACGCGGGCGCACCGCCGTCACTTTGGTGTTAAATTGAATGCTTGGATAAAGATCAAAATGCTCGGCGTAGGATTTCATGTAGTCGCACATTTGTTGCCGACTGGGAAAATCCGGGTACTCGTCGGGCATCGGGAAATCCGGGTATTCTGTTGTCTTGCGCGAGGAAATGATGTGCGCCGTGCGGTATGTTCCGTGCAGCCAGTTGCCGCCGACTTCGCGGTCGGCTTCAACGGTTTCAAACGCAATTCCGGCTTGTTTAAGCGCGTTTGAGTGAGCCAAACCGCATGGTCCCGCGCCGATAATCAACATCAATTCGCTCCGGTTTTCCATAACTCTTTAACCTCTGACAAATAATGTTTGTTTCGCTCAATTAAATAACGGTCAGATTGTTTTTCATTTATTTGTTGCTCCGGTTCTGCTCGCTTGCGCTTTTTAGCTTCTGACGACGATAAAATGAAGCCGCTTTCGCTCGATTTCCGCACGCTGCCATGCTGCACCAACGTCGCGAATGATTTTTTGTCGCGTCGTAAAAGTATAAAACACACTCGCGCGCTTCGCACTTTTTGATCAACGCCGGATTCGCGTAACACA
Organism: Pyrinomonadaceae bacterium; assembly: GCA_040005335.1. Taxonomy (GTDB): domain Bacteria; phylum Acidobacteriota; class Blastocatellia; order Pyrinomonadales; family Pyrinomonadaceae; genus JBBQUS01. The sequence goes on from JBDTZD010000351.1 coordinate 5,505, forward strand.
ATAAATCCGTCGCGCTTTCTGCGACAGGCGCTAACAATTGGCGCGGATTGTTAAAAGCCGCGTGAAAACGTTTTTCAAAACCGTCGGCAGTTTGCTCTATCTCAACCGTCCCGTTTTTATGATTGAGCATTTCATTGATCGCCTTGATTATTTTCGGTTTAACCTTCGTACCTTTTTTAATTGCCAAAATCATTTCGCGCAAAACTTCGCGAAATTCGATTGCTAAGTTGAATTCTGCTTCAGATTCTTTTTTGCCGCTCCAGCTCTCCAAAAACTTTTCCGCTTGTGCGGGTTCGAGCAATCGTGCCGCGATTGTCCAAGCTGCCAAATCTGCCCAATTTTCAAGTAAATCAAGTGGCTTGCCGTTTGCGGCAATCACCGTGTTGAGAAAGTCCAAACTCAAATTATTACCGACAATGTGAAATTTGCTTGGATCAATTTTGAGTGCTGTTTCAACTTTTTCCATAAATTTATTCTAACTTTCTATTCTCTACTTGACAAGTTATAAAAAGAATTATAACTTTCAAATATTCTATTGAACGGTTATAAAAATAAACCGCAAAGGGAACGGAAATGAATCTTTGTTTATTTTATTCGACACCACAAGAAAATTTAGGAGAACAAAAAAAATGTCAAGAATCAATGCAGTCAGTCATGACACGGCAACCGGCAAAGCCAAAGATTTGCTTGACGCGGTAAAAACAAAACTAGGTTTTGCGCCAAATATGATGAAAACGATGGCGCAGTCGCCGGCGGTTTTGGAATCGTATTTAAACTTTAGCGGAACGCTCGGCACAACTTTAAACGCCAAGTTGCGCGAAGAAATCGCACTCCTTTCAGCCGAAGAAAACAGCTGCGGCTATTGCGCTTCGGCGCACACGGCAATCGGCAAAATGGTCGGTTTGAGCGAAGACGAAACGTTGGCGGCGCGCGCGGGCGCTTCGTCATAACGTCAAAACGGACGCGGCGTTAAAATTCGCGCAAGCAATTCTCGTCAAACGCGGCAAAGTCGGCGATCAAGATTTGCAAGCTGTCAAAGCGGCCGGATTTGCGGATGGCGAAATCGCGGAGATTGTCGCACACGTCGCGCTCAACATTTTCACCAACTATTTTAACGAAGTCGCGCAAACGGAGATTGATTTTCCAAAAGTTGAATTAAAAGCGCGAGCCGCCTAAAAAAAGCGCGGGCAACATTCTACGGGTTAGAACCAGGAGCGGTAGCGACCGGGTAATTATCGCAACCCGGTCGCTACCGCTCCTGATGCTGACGTTGCG
>JBDTZD010000225.1:0-6771 GCA_040005335.1 Pyrinomonadaceae bacterium
CTCGATGTTTCCGTCGAAATTTGAGGAAAGCTTACGGGTGAATCTTCCGGCTGATTTTCCAGCTGATTTTCCAGCTGATTTTCCGAGGGTTGCTCTGTCGCCGCAATATCCGGCGACACTAATTCCAGATTCGCGGCTGGCAGATCTTCCAGTTGAATCGGTGTTGCAGCGGCTATATCAGTTTGCTCGGCAACTTCAATCGCTTCGGTTTCGTCAGGCAAATCGCCGACTGGAAGACTATTTTCATCTTCAGACACGGTTGAAATTGGCAGCAGCGTAATTCCGCAGTACAAACAAAAAATATCTTCGGGCGCGACCTCCGCACCGCATTCATGACAGTAACGCATCTCTTCAATTAAAAATTAAAAATTGAGAATTAAAAATTTAAAACAAATCTGTTTTGCATTTTTAATTTTTAATCTTTAATTCTTTAGTGGATAACTTGAAATCGCAAAAAAGTTTTGCCGACGATTATCTCATCGCCATCTTCGATAATCTGGCGGTTGCCGGGCAGCAGTCTCCGCCCGCGATTAATAAAAGTTCCGTTAGTCGAGCCTAAATCTTCGACTAAATATTGATCATTGTAGCGCACAATGCGAGCGTGGCGACGCGAGACTTTGGCTTCCGGATCATCCGCATCCAAATCAACGTCCGGAAACACGCCGTTATCCGCATCCCAACGCCCGATGTTAACTTCAATCTCGCTCAAAACAAATTCTTTTCCGGCGTTTTTTCCTCGTTCGATAATCAAGCGTGCGTGAGCAAACGTTGCAGTTTCGACGACGTTTGTCATGATTTGGTGCGCTTGTGTCACGTTTTTATCGCCCTCTGTGTTCCAACCGGCGCGATAATCAGGTGAGACTGTCATTGTCTCATTAAAATCAGTTTTCGCTTCCGTTTCTTCAATCATGGTTAATCTCGCGCCCTGCCAATCGCCTGTAGATGTTCCGGTGTTCTCCAGCCTGCGCCCACACTCGTCGCAAAATTGTGAATTATGAGGATTTTGGGTTCCGCATCGAACGCATCTTAGCATCAAAACTCTCCAAATGTCTCATTTAAAATTGTGAAAATTTGATTTTTGCTGAAAGTCGTGGCAGCATTTGACGATTTTATCGGTTCACGGTTCAAGGTTCAACTAAAAACCTGAAACCTTCAATCAGAGTGCGGCGTACAAGTTTGGCGAGTTACTCGCAAATAAGCAGACAGAACTACATTTTTCGGTTTCTCAATTTTTGAGCAATTAAAAGAGGATATTAAATATGGCTCTGAGCCGTAATAGAAAAATCATTATCGCCGTAGTGGTCGTCGTAGTTTTAGCATTGATTGTCGCGGTCAGCGTATTTGCTACGCGTCGCGACACTCCGGAAGTGACCACCGTCAAAGTCGAAACGCGCCGCGAACTAAAATCTACCGTCACGGCTTCCGGCGAAATACGCCCTATCCAATATATCAATTTGACGAGCGAAGTACAGGGTCGAATCGAGGATATTTATGTTAAAGAGGGCGACATGGTGACTAAAGGTCAGCCGCTCGTCAAACTTGATCCGACGCAGCTTGAATCAAATAAAGATGCGCAAACGGCGGCGGTCGAAAACGCTCGCGACGAAATTCGCGTCTCTCAGTCCCAAGTTGCCGCCGCTCAAAATCAGTACGCGCAGGCGCAGCAAGGTTTAATCGCCTCGCAAGCCGCCGTTGACACTGCGCAGCAATCGGTCGCCACCGCGCGGCAAGGAGTCGTCACTGCTCAAACTGATGTTGATCGCGCCCAAGTTGATTTGAATGCTGCTAATCGCGAACTCAAGCGCAATACGGAATTACTTGAATCTAACGTTATATCCAGACTCGATTATGACAAAGCCAAAGATACAGCTGATAGTGCTGCGGCGGCGTTGCGCAACGCTCAAGCCAGACTTGATTCACAAAAGCTCACCATTAATGAAGCTATTGCTCGCGTTACTGAAGCTAAAGCCAGGGCTAATCAACAGGTTGTCGCCGTCCGCGATGCCAAACGTTCGATTGATACGGCAAATTTAAACGTTACCTCCAGCACGTCTCGAGCCCAGCAGCAAGTCGCTATCTTGCGCGGATCATCCAGCCAGCGCGATAAAACGCTGCAAGTCGCGCCTCTGAGCGGCATTGTCGCCGAAATTCCTTCAAAAGTCGGAACGTTCGCTGTCGCCAATCTTTCTTCGACAGCGCTCATGACGATTGCCGATATGTCTTCGGTTAATGTCGAAGTCAAAGTTGACGAAACCGAGATTGATAAAGTAGAAGTTGGTCAAAAAGCGAAAATTAAGGTTGACGCTTTTGGCGACCGCGAAATTGAAGGCGAAGTTTTTCAAAAAACGCCGCTTGCATTGGGGAAATCGCAAACCACGGGCGGGCTTTCAACCAATATCAACGTGCAGGAAGCCAAAGAATTTCGCGTCGTCATCCAGCTCAAAAATTTATCGCAGGACATCCAGGAGGGTTTACGTCCCGGCATGTCCGCTACGGCGACTGTGACAACCAAAACGGCTGAAAATACGATAGCCGTGCCGCTCCAGGCAATTGTGCAAAAACAACCTGACGCGTCTTCGCCAAAACCGGATTCAACTCCAAACGGCAACTCACCGAGTCCCGCCGACAAACCGAAACCGATTGAAGGCGTGTTTATTCTCGACGGCGGCAAAGCCAAATTTGTCGAGATCACCAAAGGTATTACCGGTGAATCTGATATTCAGATTTTGAGCGGACTCAGCGAAGGTGCTGAAGTCATTACAGGTCCGAGCCGCATTCTGAAAACGCTCAAAGAAGGCGACGTAGTGAAAAAACAAACCAAACCGACAGGCGACAATTCAAATAAGTAGGTAGAATATAGTAGGTAGAATATAGTAGGTAGTAGTTAATACAAAAGCCTAAGTCATAACTACTACCTACCGCTTACAATCTTCTACCTACTATCTACTATCTACTATCTACTATCTACTATGAGTTTAGCAGTGGCAGAAATCGAAAAAGTAGCGACGATAAACAGCAAATCCGGTGCAGGCACGTCCTTGATTGCGATGCACGACATTTGGAAGACATACCAAATGGGGGAGGAAAAAGTTCACGCCTTACGCGGCGTGTCTTTTGAAGTAAAGAAAGGCGAATATTTAGCGATTATCGGGCCTTCCGGTTCAGGAAAATCAACCTTGATGAATCTGATCGGCTGTCTCGATTCGCCGACGCAGGGCGAGTATTGGATAAACGGCAAGCTCGTTTCAGCAATGGTTGACGACGATTTAGCCAGAATCCGTAACAAGGAAATCGGTTTTGTTTTTCAAACTTTTAATCTCCTGGCGCGCGCTACTGCTTTGCACAATGTCGAGTTGCCACTGATTTACGCTGGAATGAGAGCGGCTGAACGCCACGAAAAAGCGCAGGCATCGCTTGCCGCAGTTGAACTTGGCGACCGAGTTCATCACCGCCCGAATGAGCTTTCCGGCGGTCAGCGCCAGCGCGTTGCTATCGCACGCGCGCTCGTCAATCACCCTTCGATTCTGCTGGCGGACGAACCAACCGGCGCCCTTGACACGAAAACGAGTTCAGAAATCATGAATTTGTTTGAAAAGCTGCACGCTGAAGGCAACACAATCATTGTCGTCACGCACGAGCATGACATCGCCGAACGCGCTCACCGAGTTATTACGATCAGGGACGGTGTCATCGAAAAAGACGTACAAATTAGATAACTGAAAATCTGACGCAATGGAGAGTTTGCCAAGCTATATTTCTTGGACGTTTATTTTAACGACTTTTTTGACCGTCGGATTTTTCCTGCTCGCCATGTATAAAGCGCGGTTGGGCAACAATTTCCTCGTCACTCTTTCAATTATTTTCGCTTTTTTTCTAGCCGTTGACGCTGCCTTAGCGTCAAACGGCTTTTTTCTTGTCACAAATTCGACTCCGCCGCGTTTTCCCCTAGCACCGCTTCCGACGACAATCGCGCTCGTCGTTTTGCTGCTGGTTTTCGCGCGCAAATCAATATCGGTGACGGCTTTGCAAACTTTAACTCTGTTGCATATCATCCGCATTCCGGTCGAATTGGTTTTGCTGTTACTTTACCGAGAGGGTTTTGTTCCCCAATTGATGACTTTTGAGGGACGCAATTTTGATATTCTTTCGGGTTTGACCGCTCCGTTTGTGGCTTGGCTCGGGTTTCGCGGCGGAAAAGTCAATAAGCCCTTGTTGATTGTTTGGAATTTATTGGCGCTCGGTTTGCTAATTAACATCGTAGCAAGCGCCGTTTTATCATTGCCTACGCCTTTTCAACAACTCGCCTTTGATCAACCGAACCGAGCCATTTTGTATTTTCCTTTTATTTGGCTGCCAGCGATTATTGTTCCCACCGTTTTCGTCGCGCATCTGTTTAGTCTGTGGCAGCTGCTGAAAATAAATCGCTGACAATGCAAAATCGAAGGGAAATTTGGCTCAAAAATATCGCCTTGGGATGGGAACTTTTTCTAGTCGCGCTTGGAAGTCTGCGCGCCAACAAGCTTCGCACTTTTTTGACTTTGCTTGGTGTAATTGTCGGCGTGGCTTCGGTGATTGCCGTCGTCACAATTATTAATGGCTTGGAGCAAACGATTTCCACGACATTTTCTTCGCAAGGCTCAACAGCCTTTACCGTCTCAAAACGCCCGCTAATTATCACGAGCCGCGAACAGCTAATCGAAACGAACAAACGACGTGACGTCACGCAGGAGGATGCTGAAGCCATCAAGCGGCTCTGTACGCTTTGCTGGCGCCTCTCCTATTCGGCTCAGGGGCGCGAAATTGTTAAACATAATGATGCTAAATCCGAAGATGTGCCAACTCGCGGAGTAACGCTTGAGGCTTTTGATATTGAGGCGCTGACGATTGACGCGGGGCGCGTCTGGACGGACGCAGAAGAAAAATCCGGTCAAAATGTCTGCGTTATCGGACAAGATGTGGTCAAAAACGTTTTCGATTCCGCACCGCTTGAACAAATCGTCGGACAAACAATCCGTGTCGGCGGCTTAGAGCTACGTGTGGTCGGCGTCACAACGGCTTTAGGAAGCGTCTTTGGCTTTTCACGCGACAATTTTGTTAATCTTCCCTATCAAACCGCACAAAAACTTTTCGGTTCGCGCGGTTCCCTTGTGATTAACATTCAAGTCCCGACGGCTGCGACTTTTGAATCTGCCAAAGACCAGGTGCGCTCGATTATGCGAAATCGGCGCGGCAAATCTTATGCTGATGAAGACGACGGTTTTGCCCTCGAATCGCAAGATGTTTTCGTCGGATTGTTTAACTCTGCGACTTCAAATATTTTTCTCGTGACGATTTTAGTTTCGGCTCTTTCGCTGGTTGTCGGCGGAATCGTCGTGATGAACATCATGCTCGTTTCAGTCACCGAACGCACTAAAGAAATCGGAATTCGCAAATCAATGGGTGCCCGCAGGAAAGACATTTTAGGACAGTTTCTGGTCGAATCATTGACGGTAACGTCAATTGGCGGCGTGATCGGAGTTCTTTCCGGTTTTGCATTGGCTTTCTTGATTTCCAAAGCAATCGGTTTCCCGATGCTGGCAAGCATTTGGTCTGCGGTAATGGGCGTCGGTGTGTCATCGGTTGTCGGCCTTGTAAGCGGGATTTATCCGGCTTGGCGAGCAGCCCGGCTCGATCCGATTGAAGCACTGCGAGCCGAATAGTGACAGATTGAGTGTATTGATAAATTAAGATGGCGCACCAAGTCAGAACCGCCTGCGGTAGCGGGCGGTTGAAGTTAGTTTACTCTATGTGGCCCTGCGGTAGCGGGCGACGTTAAACCACCCGCTACCGCAGGCGGTTCTGACCCACTGGCGAATCTATACGCTTGATGCCTGAACTGTTTTAAATCTTCCAGAAAAACAAAGGTAGGTGGTAATTCTCTACGAAGTATTACCGCCTACCTTTTAGTTTTAGGCAAGGCTTTCCACATTTAACGTGAAAAGCCTTGCAGTTTAATTGCCGTCCGGTTTATCTAGTGTAAACCGATGGAACGGGAACATCGGAGGAGATTCCAAACACAACCGATTGGAATCCACCGCCTCCTGAGCGGTTGATAAACCACGTACCGCTGCGATAAACGGCTTGGTCGTCCGCTCCGTCGCCGTCGTAATCTCCCGGCACCGGAATGTCCCCGCTTGCCCCGAAGTTCACCACGAGCGCTGTGTTGTTGGTTGAACGCAGCACCGCCCATTGACCGTTGCGGAACACGGCGACGTCGTCTTTGTTGTCGTTGTCGTAGTCAGCCGGCACATATTTATCGCCAGCCACGCCCCAATTAATGTATTGAGTTGTGCTGTCGCTCGAACGACGAATAAACCAGTTGCCGTCGCTGACCTGCGCCGCATCCATCTTGCCATCACCGTCGTAATCCATCGCTATCGGCACAAATGAAGCGGAGGTTCCCGGAACCGAGAAACTGACGGGTGAGCCGCCACTCGATGGCAAAACGTACCAGGTGTTGTCGGACGAACGATAGACGGCAAAATCGGCTTTGCTGTCGCCAGCGAAATCACCTGCGACCGCAACATCGGTTGGGCTGCCCCAAGCAACGCCGGTGAAGGTACTGGTGGCGCTGTTCAAAACATAGAAATCCGCCACTCCCACGCTCGCCGTCGGACGATAAACAGCATAATCGGTTTTCGCGTCGCCATCATAATCAGCCGGAACGAGTGTATCGCCGGTTGAGCCCCAACTGACGGAGACAAATCCGGCGGTCGAACGCTGGACAAACCA
>JBDTZD010000391.1:0-6770 GCA_040005335.1 Pyrinomonadaceae bacterium
TGAAAACACGAAAGAGCCGCGTTTCATTCTCACAGTCCCCAATCGCGGCTATCAATTTATCGCTTTGGTCAGAGAAATCGGCACAGAAGACAAAATTCTTGATGAAGAAATCCTCACCGATTCACAAAACAAAGGCGTTGAGCAAACCAAGACCGAAAACCGAAAACCACAGATTGCCAAAGCTGCATGGCTCGTCGTTCCGCTTGTTTTATTTTTAGTGTGCGGAGTTTATTGGCTTTATCCCAATACAAAACCTGTGACGGTGCGCGAGGTCAAATCAATTGCGGTTTTGCCGTTTGAAGATTTGAGCAATGAACAGCAGATGGAAAAGTATTTGGGCGTGAGTTTGGCTGATGCTTTGGTAAATAAGTTCGGCGGGTTAAAACAAATCACCGTTCGGCCCACGCGCGCCGTCTTGAAGTACGCTGAGAGCCGCGCCGATGCGAGCGTAATCGGGCGTGAATTGCAGGTTGACGCGGTGCTGGACGGCCGGATTCAACGGGTCGGAGAGCGGATTCGTCTGAGCGTTCAGCTGGTTCGGACATCTGACAACACGACGATTTGGACGGAGAATTTCGACGACAATTTTTCAAACTTTTTTGCCCTTCAAGATTCAATCAGCCGCCAAGTGGTGCAGTCTCTGGCTGTCCAACTGGATGAAACAGAAAGGCAAAAATTCAATCAACACGGCACTGAAAACGCTGAGGCTTATCAGGAATACTTGCGCGGGCGGTATTTCTGGAACAAACGCACCGCTGAGAACTTACAAAAAGCAATCATTCATTTCGAGCAATCAACTCTGCAAGACCCAAACTACGCGCTCGGCTTTACGGGACTCGCGGATTGTTATCAACTGCTGGCAGAATACGGCGCCGCGACTCCGCGCGAAGCGTTTCCCAAAGCCAAAGCCGCTGCTCTAAAGGCTTTGGCAATTGACGATCAATTGGCCGAAGCGCACACCGCGCTTGCCTACACGCAGGCTTTTTATGATTGGGATTGGGCGGGCGCGGAACAATCCTTCAAACGGGCGATTGAATTAAATCCGAATTATGCCACGGCGCATCAATGGTATGCCGAGTATTTGGTTGTGATGGGGCGATTCGACGAAGCACGCACGCATTACGAACGCGCCCTCCAAATTGAACCCGTCTCGCCGATTATCCTAACCTCCCTGGCGGATCTTTACGACGTTCGGGGCGATAACGAGAAAGAAATCGAGCAATCTAATAAAGTCATCGAAATAGATCCAAATTTCGCTTACGGATATTTTTATTTGGGTCTGGGATATGAACAAAAAGGGATGTACCCGGAAGCCGTTAACGCTCTCGCTAAGACAATGACGCTTTTCGGCGAACCGCCGGAATGCGCCGAAGAAGTTAAACAGGCATTCGCGCAAAACGGCATCAAAGGATTTTGGCAGAAGCGACTCGAACAAATTGAAACCCGACCGCATTTGAAAAATTTTCAAGTATATTTCAAAGCGCTGGTGCAAATCCGGTTGGGCGACAAAGAAGGTACTTTGGAATCGTTAAATCAAGCGTTCCAACGACGAGACCGTGGGATAACTTCCGCTAAGTATGAACCGCGTCTTGAACCCCTGCATCAAGATCCGCGCTTTCAAGATTTGTTGCGCCGAATGAAACTTTAGAATTTCTGTTGCCCGTTTTCTCAATCGGAGCGGCAAGTCGCAGTTTGTCAGGTCAACTCAATCTTTCGCTGCTTCTCGGTATTGGAACAGTTTTGTCTATCTTAACGTAGAAAGTTTCTGATCTAAACGAGACTTCCCAATGGTTTTCAAACTTATCCTGATTGGTCCGATTCGCACTGGCAAAAGTACAGTTGGTAAATTGCTCGCCGAGCGGCTGAATTTGCCTCAACGCTCTTTAGACATAATTTTCGATTCGTATTTGGACGGAATTGGCTATGATCGTAAATACGCGGCTGAGCTTAAAAAGATAGGTTTCTATGAGTTGACGAAGTATTGGAAACCGTTTGAGCCTTACGGTGTCGAACAGATTGTCTCAGAGCCGGAAGCGGCGGTCATTGACTTAGGCGGCGGTCATTCGACTTACGAAGATGAAACCTTATTTACTCGTGTAAAAAAGGCGTTGTTGCCGTTTCCCAATGTGTTTTTGATTATGCCTTCGCCAGACTTAAATGAATCAATTGCAATTTTGAATGAAAGAACCAATGGGTTTGTGAGCAATGGTTTTGACTTTCACGACAACTTCGTTAGAAGCCATTGTAATTATGAACTCGCCAAACAGACGGTTTATACAAAGGGCAAAACGCCGGAAGAGACGTGCGAAGAAATCGAGAAGCTGCTTGTATATGAATAACGCCGCAGCGAACAAGTTTTTGAATGCGCGATGGAAACATGCTCCTACATCAACAGTTACGTGTCAAATTAAAGATAATCCGAAACTGAACAAAAGCGTTTAATGCAAGAAGCTGAAACAGTTGTTTTTACAACAAAGGTTTATTGATTTGAGTATAGCTTTCGATGCTTTCTTCTGATCTCAGACTGAAGGTCAGCTTCAATGCGCGCTGACATAGTAGATCTCGATGTCCCATGTTTGCGATAGTAAAAATGGTCGCCAGGAATTCGCTGAATTCTTGCCCCGGCCGCGGCTAAACGAATCCAGAATTCGTAATCCTCCCAACCGCCCATGGTTTCGTCAACGCCGCCCACTTGCGCCCAATAAGAACGACGAAAAGCTGAACAACAATGCACCGGATTTTTTTGCAACAGCATTGGCAGCGTCACAGTCGCGGGAACTGTCCAGCGCGTGTTTGTTTGACCAAATAAAATGGCGTCAGGGTTAACCACATCGCATCCTGATCCGAATATTTTTTCAGCCTCAAACAAATAATGAGGACTGATTTTATCGTCGGCGTCCAAAAGCACTACGAAGATACTGTCAGCAGCCGCAACGCCGCTGTTGCGCGCCCGCCCGGTGCCGACCGTTTGCTCATGGCGAATATAGGATATCCAAGGGTATTTATCGCAAAATTCCCGGCTGATTTGCTCAGTGTTATCCGACGACGCGTCATCCACAATTGTGATGATATAATCGGCGTCATTAAAGAGCACGGACTGAACGGCCTCTCGCAAATACTTGCCATAATTTCGGCAGGTGATGACAACGTTCCAGGCAACGGGAAAGCGCACCCCTTTCGATTCGCGCAATAACGCTAGAGAACGGCGTACCGCCAGCGCTACCATCAGTTGATGTTCTTCCTGCAAGTAAAGCGCAATGCCGGGCGTCGCATGATAATCGAGCAATTGCATGTCGGCTCGCAATGTATTGTGAGACTGCGCGAGGAGTAGCGAAAAAAATTTATCGGCCTCTCGTCTGAAGAGTTGGCTGTCACCGTCAATTGCAAGGTAGTCGTCTAGCACTCTCAACCACTCTTTCTGAAAAAAAGCTCCCCAACCAAGCAAGGCGAGATGAGAATCGGCGTAGTGCGTCCGGTCGCGTTGCGCAAAATGTTGCGGGCTAAGCGCGTGGGTAATGCGTGAATTATCAGCTAGAAAGCTGTGATAAAGTTCCGGCACATTTTTGATGATGGCGTCATCGTCCTGCACGTAAATAACGTTGTTTCTGGCTTCTTTGGCGCATAAGAATCGCCCATAGCACATCATGTTCTGATCCGACTCGATCACTCTGACTTTATCGCCCAGAAGGGGTAATTTAACTCCTGAGTTGTTATTCCAAACCAGAATCTCGTCCACAAACTGATAGCTATGCAAACTGTCCACAATCCGCTGAAGATGTTGAGGTCGTTTGTAAGAAAGAAGGCACACGGAGACAAGCAGATTAGAATTATCGGCATTTACTGCCTTACTTGTTGATGCTTGAGAGATGTTTTTTGTTTCACTTTGTTCTCTGATGACATCTTCAGTTCGACCGTTATTGTTGCCTTTTGTATAATTCACTCTCTGCGTATCAGAGCGCCTGCCGTTTGCTTTTGTTTTGTAAAAATCAAGATCATTTCCCATGATAGAGTGAATGTCCCCTTGCCATTTTGACCAATAAGACGGATGAAAAGGTTTTGGGCTGGTATTTTTCGGATGAATCATTCCGACGTAAAAGGTGTAGTCGGAAAGCGCAACGGATTTTTCCAAAGATTGGTTATAGATAAAGTAAGTATCAGAGCCAACCTGAACGTTTGGAAAAGGTGAACGCTGCCAAAATGCGCGAGTATAAAGCAAAGAATTTCCAGCGAGCCATGGGCGTTGGTTCTCGGGATACTGGTATAACCATGTTTGACCGGTGCTCAAATCAAACCAGAGCATCCGCCGGAGACTGCAAACTTCCGCTCCGGCACGCAGCAATTCTTCAACTTGATAACTTATTCGATGCGCTGCCATCCAATCGTCGTCATCCCAATGCATAATCAAACCGCCTCGACACTGCTCAACGCAGGCGTTGCGCTTGGCTCCCAAAGTCATCCCCGGTTGATGACGCAGGTAACGAATTTGCGAATCGTCAGGAATCAAATCAGCAACGCTCTCCTCACCGTCGTCTAAGATAACCAATTCTTTATGCGGATAATCCTGGCGCAGAAACTGGTCAATCGCTTGCGGCACAAACCTTCGTCTGTTCGCGGTGGGCATCGCGCATGAAACAAGTGGCAAATTATCTTTGTCAATCATGGTGTCTTGGAAATATTGTTGCTGTTTGAGCAATTACAGTTGACCGGTTCACTTCATCAGAATATCAATCAACAAGAGATATAGTATGCAAACGATTTGTCAGCGTAGAGATTCTCCTAAGCCGCTAAAAACATTATTTTTCTCAATAATTTTAATATAAAACGATGATTAAATTTTCTTTTCATTATATTTTAAAGTTAAAAATTTCACTCAAAAAGTTTTTTTATTTGCGGAATTTGTTTGTAATCAGAATTGGATTTTTCTCGGTCAAAAAAATACTCTTCGCCGATTTGCTGCGCTAAGCGGCGCTCGACTAAAAGACGATTATCCATATTAATCGAAACTATCGGCTCATTTAACTGAACTGCTACTTGACCTGAATTTAGTGACATTATTTTAACGTTAGGTAAGCGTGCAAGATTTTCTAGATTAAATGTCTGCACAAGATCGGAGCCAAAAATATTAAGCCAGTAAAAACCAGGCAGATAATGTGAAAATTCTCTGACAGCAACTCCGCTCCAACCGATTACTCTGCCGCCGCTAGGTAAATTTCTAATTGTTTCGTGTTTTGCATTGTATTCTGTTGTCGAACAACCGAATCCAAATACGACGGGTATCTCGCTGCACAAATTGGTAAACCACTGTAACCAAAATTTAGATTTTCCGCCCGTCATGGCTTTCAGGGGCACAAAAAAATTCCATGTAGAAAGTCGTTCGGTTTGCCTGCTGAAAGATGCTAAAAACTTATTACGACTTGCGGTCACAAATAAAATTCCTTCTTCTAGGTAAATCTCAGCGGCTTGACTAAAGGCCTCCCTCGTAAAAGGAATTCGAGCATCCTCAACCGAGTCAAAATATTGTGCCGTAACCGGAGGTTGCATCAAATTTTTCCACAATGTTTTAGCCATTTCGGATTCTGAAATTTTTTGCGTAGTATATAAACTGAAGCGAAATGTATTATTCATATTTGTCTATAAAACCTCATAAATTTGTCCTCCCGATGCTGCAATGGCGGCTTTTAAATTATCTGAAACATGTGTCCCTTCTTGCGTTGAATCTTTGGGAGCGCGAACGACCAAATCAAAACGACATTTAGCGGTGATTATGTCAGCTTGTCCGCGGACTCTAACACGGTCAGCCTTTGTGATTCTTATGTTGTCCCTCATTTGCTCATCAAGACTTTGGGTTTTGACATCTTTGACATCGCCTACGATGGTTCCTTCGGAGAAAAAGTCGGGTATTCGCTGGCGTTGAACCGTATAGCCTGTTCCTTTTGGACTGCGGCGCAGTATTTCGATTGTTTTTGTGTTTTTGGAACTTGTTGCCCCACCAGCGGCAGCATATGCAGCTAATCCAGGTTTTTCTTTAATCCGTCCTAGTTTACGCGCCGCTCGGTGTTCGACATATGTAACAATATCTTTGTATTTTGTACCTTTATAATTTTTATAACCTTCAACATAACGCAAAGCGGCCCCTTCCTCATGCTCTTTTTCTAATTTATCAAGATTCGGAGTTGATTTGCCTTCCAATTCAGGCGGTCTTTTCGCTTCAGCTTTGACTATTACGTCGTCCTCCGGGTTCATAAGGGCGTGTACCCGCCATTCTCTTCCGCTCAAAGTTGGCGACAATGTTTTAAATTTAAACTTGGTTTTGATTTTATCAAGCGAAGTTTTAATTTCCTTATCGTTATAGGGGTCTTTCTGAGAATGTGTGACCAATTCTCTGACTGCTTTCATTCCTTCAGTCCAGCGTTTTTGTACTTCGGGATCTTCAGATTTATTTTTCTCTTTCCCAGTCACTTTGCCAAACAGTTTTTTAACCGTCTGCACAACTTTGGCAATGACGAAATCAATAGCTTTTTCAACTTTGTCCTGCACTTTTTTGATCAGCGATTTGATGGTTTGGGCGATGCCGCTCAAACCAATAATCCGCGCCAGCAAATCAATGATAAGCGCGAGAGCCTGAATGAGAGCTTTTTCGATGCGATTGGCGGCGGCTCCGATCGCGCCGCTCACTATGTCGGCCACCGAATCAACTACCGAACTGATAAAGTCAGCGATTTGCGAGGCGCGTTCGACGATAAAAACGACTATTTTGTAAATGGCGAGCG
>JBDTZD010000281.1:0-6762 GCA_040005335.1 Pyrinomonadaceae bacterium
TTGCAAACTCAGCAAAACTTGCAGCTTGGCATGAAAAGGCTATTTCTTGATAATCGGCAAAACAATCATCGAAGCGTTTTTGCCGCCGTAGTAAACGCGTTCGGTCGCTTTTTGGAAATCCGCGCTTGTGGCTAGTTTGTAGTTATCCATAAACTTTTGCGGGTTGCGAGCGACTAGGGGAAACCAGGTGCTTTGAATTTGTACCATGATGCGATGACCTTTTTTGAAAGTATGCGCGATGCCGGGCATCGTGTATTGGATTTTCGCCACTTTGTTCGGTTTGAGCGGTTCGGGTTTTTCAAAACTGTTGCGGAAACGCGCCGGAAATGGTTCGCCGCGCAAAAGCATTTCATATCCGCCTGGCTGAAAAACCGAAAAGGCTGATGTTTCCGGCGGTTTAACTCGTTCGGGCTCCCCATTTGGTAATTTGGATCCAGTTTCCGGGTACTGATAATCATCAGGAAAAACGTCAATTAATTTGACGACAAAATCCGAATCCGTACCGCTCGAAGCGACGAAAAGGTAAGGTTTGATGTCGCCTGCTACCATCATCTCCTCAGTCAAAGGAGCGGTTTGATAAACCAGAACATCCGGTCTCTCGCTTGCAAAACGCTGGTCTTCGGTCATAAAATCGCGCGGATAATTTGACGTGATTTTTTGTGTGTACGGAACAGGTTTCATCGGGTCGGAAACGTATTCGTTAAATCCGCTCGCGGATTTGAGCGCATCGGTTGAGAAAGACAGTCCACCGTTTTCGGTCAAATAAAGTGCCGTGTCTGTCCCATTCGTTGGATTATAAGTTGAAAACTCTTTCCATTCGTTGGCGCCGGTATCAAAGGCATTGACCTCTTTAATCTTGGAAATATCGCCCTTGTCTTTTAAAAAATGGTTAAAAAACGGCAGCTCAATATTTTCCCGGTACCAGACGCCGGTTTTCTGTCCGAAATAAGCTGTTCCGAGCCAATCACCGTCTGAACGCGCCCAACCGCCGTGAAACCAAGGACCAACGACGAGAACGTTAAAAATTCCGGGATTCTGGCGTTCGATGTGTTGATAGGTTTGAAGCGCCCCGAACAAATCCTCGTTGTCGTACCACCCCCCCACCGTCATCACGGCGCATTTGATGTTTTTAAGATTCGGCAAAATATTGCGCTCTTTCCAGTAAGCGTCGTAATTCGGGTGCGCCATCATCTCGTCCCAAAACTTGATTCGCACGCCCAAACCTTTTTCGTAATTGTCGGCGACTTGTTTGAGTCCGCCCGAGTTTAAAAAGTATTTGTAATCGTCCGGAGTTCCAAATTCAAAATCTTTAAAATATTTTTCGGATGTTGGGGCGGGGCGCGGCTGTCCGAAGAAATCAAAAAAGTGATAGTTTTGGGCTAAAAATAATGCACCATTGTGGTGCATATCGTCGCCGTGAAACCAATCGGAAACGGGCGCTTGCGGCGACACTGCTTTGATTGCCGGATGATTATCAATTGCCGCCATCGAAGAGTAAAAACCCGGGTACGAAATGCCGTACACGCCGACGCGTCCGTTGTTATTGGCAAGATTTTTAATCAGCCAGTCCACCGTGTCGTAAGTATCGGTCGTTTCATCAGTCTGCTTGCCTTTTTTGTTTGAAATGTAAGGGCGCACGTCTTCAAATTCGCCTTCGCTCATCCAGCGCCCGCGCACATCTTGGTAAACAAAAATATAACCTTCTTTGGCAAACAACTCATCGGGACCGAGACTGGTTTTAAATTTGTCCGCTCCGTACGGCGAGACTGTGTACGGCGTCCGATCAAACATAATCGGATATTTTTGTGCCGTATCCTTCGGTTCATAAATCGAAGTAAAAAGCTTTACGCCGTCGCGCATCGGAATCATCACTTCGCGCTTGGAGTAATTATTTTTGATATAGTCGGCGAGCTCCTGTTGCTGCGGAGTCATCTGTCTGCCCGATTGCGCGAATGTGAACGAGGCGCACAAAGCAAACAGCAACACAAATATTGCTAAATTAAGCAAGCGATAATTTTTCATAATTTTGGAAGTCAAAGTTCAGAATTGACCCAAAGTTTAGCGGCGTTGTGATGTAAAAACAAGCCAACGGGCTGATATTTTGCCACAAAAATGTTCGGTGATCACGCTTTTGACTTATCTGCAGTATTTGTCCTAGATTCGTAGGCAGTTTTAATTTACTTTTTTAAGTATTTCGGCAACGGCTAAGAATGGAGAAAACGAAAATTCATTTGGAAAAAATCGGCGGACATCTGGTAATCATCGGCGGGGCTGAAGATAAATACAACGAGCGAAGAATTTTGCGAAAATTCGTAACGTTAGCCGGCGCGGAACAAGCCAAAATTTTGATTGTTCCGGTGGCTTCGGATTTCCCCGAATTTTCCGCCGATATTTACACACATACTTTTCGCAAAATGAACATCGAGAACGGCAATGTTCGGGTTTTGCGAGCGACTTCGCGGCAGGAGATTTTGGAAGTTGACGCGGATGCGCTGCTTGATGGCGTAACGGGTATTTTTATCTCGGGCGGCGATCAGATGCGCCTCGCGTCTCTTTTAGGAGGAACTCCGTTTGCTGTCAGATTAAGCGAGAAAGTCCGCCAGACAAACCTGGTTTTGGCTGGCTCAAGCGCCGGCGCTGCCGGAATGAGCACTTCGATGATTGTTCGCGGCGACGGTGTTCCCGCCCCGCACGTCGGTTCGATTCGTCTCTCGCCGGGTTTAGGAATTCTCCAAAACATTATTATTGATCAGCATTTTAGCGAGCGAGGGCGTATCAGCCGACTGATTACCGCAGTTTCCTATAATCCTCATAATTTAGGAATCGGAATTGATGAAAATACTGCCGTCATTTTGGACGGCGAAGGAATTTTAGAAGTCATCGGCAACGGCACGGTAACGATTGTTGATGGCTCACAGGTAAGCTACAACGACATTGCCGAAGTTCACGAAAAAGAACCGTTTGCAATTACCGGCTTGCAAATTCATATTTTGCGCGATGGACTTAGCTACGATTATGCGAACCGTTGCTTCCTACCCGTCGCTAAAGAGTTTTTATTGCCGGAGCTTTAACGACCCCTACACCCTAAATTGAGGATAAAGTGCCTGCAAGACGCTGTTACCACAGCCGGCAGGATGCGGACGTTTCGTAATATTTATATGAAAATTTTAGAAATCAAAACTCTGCGCGGTCCTAATTTTTGGAGCGGTTATCGAAAAAAACTGATTGATATGCGGCTTGATCTGGAAGATTACGAACAACAGCCGACAAACATTTTTCCAGATTTCACCGCTCGCTCTAGTGAGTTGATGCCGGGTTTGCAAACGCATGGCTGCAGCTATGGCGAGGACGGCGGTTTTTTACGTCGCCTTGATGAAGGAACATGGGCGGGTCACGCGATTGAACATTTCGCCCTTGAGATGCAGACGATGGCCGGGATGGATGTCGGTTACGGGCGAACGCGCGAAACCAAGGCGGAAGGCATTTACCACGTCGTTTTTGCATATCAAGAGGAAGAAGCAGGGCGTTATGCCGCCCGCGCAGCCACACAATTTTTTGAAGATATTGCGACGGGCAAACAGCTTGAAGAAATCAAAGCGGATCTCGATAGAAGTGTGCAGAAATTGCGCGAAATACGCGAGGACGTGCGTTTTGGTCCCAGTACCGGTTCAATTGTCGAAGAAGCTGAACAGCGCGATATCCCCCATATTCGCCTGAACGATCAATCACTTGTGCAGCTCGGATTTGGAATTAACCAACGCCGAATTCAAGCTACCGTCACCGACCGTTCAAATATGATTGCCGTGAGCCTGGCGAGTGATAAAGACGCGACGAAAAAACTGCTCGGTTCAATGGGCGTTCCCGTGCCGCTCGGCGAAACTATTAAAGATGAAGAAGATATTGAAAATGCCGTCAGAAAAGTTGGCTTTCCAGTCGTTGTCAAACCACTCGACGCCAATCATGGCAAAGGCATTACTGTCGGCTTGACTACTTTAGAAGAAGTCAAAACTGCGTTTGACCGCGCTAAAGATTACGCGCGTTGGATTATCATTGAAAAATCCCTGACGGGCGCGGATTTTCGCGCTCTCGTGATTGACAACAAGCTTGTCGCAGTTGCCGAACGCCGTCCCGCGCACGTTGTCGGCGACGGCAAACAAACCGTGCAACAGTTAATAGAGGAAACAAACAGGGATGAGCGGCGCGGAATCGGTCACGAAAAAGTATTGACAATTATCAAAATTGATTCGCACGTCGAAAAGCTAATTGCCAATAATGGTTACACTCTGGATTCAGTTTTACCCGACGGCGAAACTTTGTATTTGACGACGACGGCTAACATTTCAACCGGCGGGACTGCGATTGATCGGACTGACGAAGTTCACCCATACAACGTCTTTATGCTCGAACGGATTGCCCGCATTATCGGTTTGGACATTGCCGGGATTGATATTGTTGCGCCTGACGTTTCTACGCCTTTGAGCGAAAACGGCGGCGGAATTATCGAAGTCAATGCCGCGCCCGGATTTAGGATGCACTTAGCGCCAAGCGAAGGAATTCCTCGCAATGTCGCCGAATACGTCGTTAATATGCTCTTCCCGCCGGGCGCGAAAACGCGGATTCCGATTATCGCCATTACCGGTACGAACGGCAAAACCACGACAACGCGATTGATCGCGCACATCATGAGGCAGCACGGCTACACGGTCGGTTTTACCACAACCGAAGGAACATATATCGGCAATACTCTGGCGACGCGCGGCGACAATACCGGACCGGTTTCCGCGCAGCTTGTGTTAAAAGATCCGACCGTGGAAATTGCCGTTCTTGAAACGGCGCGCGGCGGCATTATTCGCGCTGGCTTAGGTTTTGATAAGTGCGACATTGGAGTCGTCACCAACGTTACCGCCGATCATATGGGTTTGAAAGGCATTGAGACGCTCGAAGAAATGGCGCGTGTCAAATCCGTTGTGCCGCGCGCTGTGCACGACGATGGTTTTTCAGTTTTGAACGCCGACGATGATCTGGTTTACGAAATGCGTCGTTATGCGGGCGGCAAAGTCGCGATTTTTAGCGTTGACGAATACAACTCGCGCATCGTCAAACACACTAGAGACGGCGGTTTAGCGGGCGTTTTGGAAAACGGGTATATCACGATTTTAAAAGGAACCTGGAAAATCCGCGTTGAAAAAGTCATCAATATTCCGCTCACTTTTGAAGGACGCGCCGTTTTTATGATTCAAAACGTGCTGGCGGCGACGCTCGCCGGATATTTGCAGGGCGTCAGCATTGAAAGTTTGCGCGTTGGATTGCAAACATTTGTGCCTTCGGTGGCGCAAACGCCGGGACGCATGAACGTGATTGACATGGGCAAATTCACGGTCGTCATTGATTTTGCGCACAATCCGGCGGGCATGGAAGCGCTCGAACGCTTTATTGAAAAACTTCCAAACAAAATCAAAACCGGCGTTATCGGCGGAACCGGCGACCGCCGCGATGAAGATATTCTGCTTTATGGACGCATTGCAGCCAGAATGTTTACAAATGTGATTGTCCGCGAAGACGATGATCTGCGTGGGCGCGTTTCAGGCGATGCCAACCGCCTTGTTATCGAAGGCATCCGGCAGGTGAATCCTGAACTGCCGATTAAAGAAATCTTAAGCCCGCCCGAAGCTATCGAATACGCTCTGCACCACGCCCGCAAAGGCGAATTGCTCGTTATTCTCGCCGACAAAGTGCAGCGCACGATTGACATCGTGGAGAAATTCCGCGAAGAAGCCAAACCGTTCACAGTCGAACCGGAAGACGTCATTCACCAAACCGAAGCTTAAGAGCGATTTTTAGCGCCGTTGATAATTTTGAATTTTGATAGTTCCTATTTTTTGGTTAAATTCCATCGTAAACAGCTTTTGACTGCGGGTTTTTAGCATAATAAGGATGTTGGCAAACCGCGTTGTAAAGCTTTGTATAATCTGCGGTTGTAGGCGTTGCGCCTTTCTGCATAGCTTCCGCGATGTCCCATGCAATATCAAGCACTGCTTGTTGTTTAGAATCATTACTTTCGGATTGCAGACGACCCGGATGCCTGCTTGCTACAGCGTATTGACATTGCGCGATATATGCCATCATTTCAGATTCGGCTTTGGTCATATTCATTCGAAGCATATCGCTCACGGCATGAGTTGACTCATGAATAATTAGAGCTTTGCGCGGGACTGAATCGGCTTCTAAAAATTTTAAATACATTTTATTACTGTCCGTAATAGTACCGCCCAAATTAATACTGCTTGAAACATATTCAGCCGAAGCTTGAGTCATATTCGGGCTATAAACAACTTCGACATTTTCAAACATTCCCATTCGTGCGGCTAAAGCTCTGTAATATGAAGCGCTCAGCATATTGCCGCCAATAAAAAAGGTTTTAATTTTTCCCGTTGCCTCGTTCCAGAGCACATTTGTCACAACTCTTTGATTCATTTTATTTGCCTCTCAATGAAATTAATTAAATGTTAATTTGTACAACATTTTTCTGTTACTGATAAATGCGAAAGTTTTGGTCAAAACCTATCATTTTTTAGCGAACAAAAATAATTTTTGATAAAAGTTATATGATTGATTCGACCGACTGGCTGCTGGAAAAGCACTTTGGAAAAAGCTTATCGGACAAAGACGTGGATATTCTCGACCCGGCGACCGGCACGGGAACGTTCATTGCCGAACTGATTGACATCTTCAATGCGGCAATTATTAATTCGACATATTCCA
>JBDTZD010000380.1:0-6742 GCA_040005335.1 Pyrinomonadaceae bacterium
AACTCAAAAGCACTTATACCGATGCGCTTCCTCTCCTGATTGGTTCGGACGGGCGAATTCACGGGCAATTAAATCAAACAATTACAACGACCGGCAGACTTTCTTCAAGCAATCCGAATTTGCAAAATATTCCGATTCGCACCGAACTTGGTCAACGCATCCGAGACGCTTTTACGCCTGAACCCGGAAATAAATTAATCGCCGCCGATTATTCGCAGCTTGAACTGAGGCTGCTCGCGCACGTCACGAAAGATCCTGTGATGGTCGAAGCATTTCGCACTGGCGAGGACATTCACACGCGTACCGCCGAATTAGTTTTCGGGGCGCGAACCGCTTCGGATCTGCGCGAGAAACGCCGTTTGGCAAAAATCGTTAATTTTGCGATTGCATACGCAGTTGAACCTTATGGTTTGGCGGCGCGAACCGGTTTGAGCATGAAAGAAGCTAAAAAAGCAATTGAAGATTATTATGAAACATATACGGGCGTTCGCAGGTATATGGAAGAAGTGCCGGTGATTGCTCGCGAACAGGGCTATGTAACGTCAATCTTCGGGCGTCGGCGTCCAATTCCAGGAATTCATGATCGCAATCACGCCGTTCGCACCCGTGCCGAGCGCGAAGCAATCAATCTGCCGATTCAAGGGCTGGCGAGCGATGTTGTTAAACTGGCAATGCTCAAAGTTGACGAAGCCTTGAAACGTGAAAATTTGGGCGCGAAAATTGTGATGCAGGTTCATGATGAATTGCTGCTCGAAGCTCCCGCCGCAAATGCCGAGCGAGTTGCCGTCATTGCTAAACAAGCAATGGAAACAGCAGTCAATCTGGATGTGCCGCTGATTGTCGAAACAGGCATCGGTGACAGTTGGATGAAGACAAAATAACAGGAAAGACAAAAAATCAAAATGAACCAAACAAACTCAAGAAAAATCATTACTCTCTTGCTGACAATTGCAGTTACAATTCCAATTTTCGCCCAAATACCAACTTCTGTGGTTAACGATAATGCACGGATGCCGTCGGAAAATCGCATGGCAGCAGAAACGCCTGAAATAAAAATAACCAAACCCGATGAGCCAAAAATTTCCCCCGAACTTGAAGCTAAACTCGTTAAGCTGTTAAAAACTACTGGCAAAGATGCCGCAGCGCTCAACATGCCGGAAAATCGCATTCGTTACCAAGCGGACGCGGCTGATTTGCTGTGGGCGCACGATGAAAAAGCCGCCCGCGATATGTTTGCTAACGCCGCCAACGATTTACGCGGGTTGGTGCAATCGCTCGACACTTTTTATCAGCAGCGCGAGGCGGGCGAAGTCGAGGATGATTCATTTGGAGGGATGATGTTTGGAGGCGGTCGCGGCGGTTCAGCCAAATTTTATACAACGAATACAATTCGGCAAAATTTGCTGTTGGCGTGGGCGGAACGCGACGGCGCAGCGACGCTTGCTCTGTTTCGCGAAACGCAGCGTGACAATTATAAAGAGTTTGGATGGAATGACGGACAGTTTGAAGCCAAGCTCGCCTCGTTAATTGCGAAAAACGATCCGGCGCAGGCGTTGGAAATGGGGATGCAAAAATTATCGAAAGGTAATTTCGAAGGGATAGATGATTTAATCTCAAATCTCTACCGCAAAGACGCCGACAAGGGAGCAAAACTGGCAGCCGAGGCAGTTAAAAGTTTTTCAACTGCCGATTCAACTTTGAAAAACAATTACAATAATTATTACGGACAAGACCCGATAACTTCTTTGTTTAGCAAAGCTGCGCAAAGTGCGGCTCAAAAAAGCGAGTCAAGCGCGGACAAACCACCGATGTTAAGTGACGCAGATTTGAGTCAACTAGCCGAGGTGATTATTAAAAAGCGAGCTGAGAGGTTTAAACAATCCGGCGATTCTTATTATTACGGTTCGTCTGATTCCTCTGAATATTTAAAGAAATATGCTCCCGCCTCCTATGCAAGATTCGAGCGCGAAGCAAACAGATCAAGCAATTCAAACTCAATGTTATCTAATGCCAACAGTTCAATGGGTAATATTAGAGTGAGAAGCAATGTAAACAGCAATATCACCATTTCATCAATGAATTCCAACACCAGCGCCACCGTTGGCAGTTCAAAAATTTCCGCCCGCGAAAGCGCTGAGCAGGCGCAATCTGAAGCCATCTCAAAGCTCACGCAAGCTGCAATGTCGCCCGACGCGAAAATCTCGCTTGAAGAAGCGCGAAAGAGTTTGAGCCAAATTCACAACCGTCAACAAAAGCTCCTGGCGTTAACGCAGATTGCCAAAGTCTTTGTGGCTCGCGGCGATAAAGATTCGGCAAAATCGTTATTAAGTGATGTCGCTGGAATGCAAAGCGCACAGCCGCGCAAAGCAATGGAAATGCTGCAAAATCTAATGCTCGCCGACGCTTATTCAGGCGTTGAACCGGACCGTTCGTTTACAATTATGGAATCCACGATCTTTGAATTTAACAGCGTCGCCGCCGCTCTTAATCGAATGGTTGATTTTGTGGACTTCAAAGAATTTGCCGATGGAGAATTTAATATGGGCATGATTCCGAGAGAAGCATTGCAGTTTGCCGGAACTGTCGGTTTGCGGCAACCGCTCTTTAACTTAGCAACCGCCGATTTTGAACGCACCGCCGCGCTCGCCGATAAATTCGACAAGCCCGAACTGCGGATGGAAGCCAAAATGCTGATTATCCGGACATTGCTGCCGTCCGAAAAAGAGTAATAAAGACTGAGAACGTTAGCATCAGCCGCCGACGTTCTCAACATTATTTTTTTCGGACACAAACTTGAATTAGAAATTGATTTCTTGAATTATTTTTTGAAATTGTAATGCATCTTCGGTCATCTCGATATTGTTAAAGAACACGTACGAATTTTTGCTTTTAGGCAGCATCGTCGCTAACTCTTCCAATTCGTTTTCCTCGTATTTGTAACGCCAGCCGTTTCTGCCGTGCAGCCGGAAATAACATTTGTCGGGGGTCACGGTTTTGCCAGCAAACGGGTCAACCGCGTGCCATAATTTGAGGTCATTGCAAATGCTTTTGATAAGTCCGGCATTCCAACTTCCTCGTGGCTCCCAAGCTAGTTGAAGCTTGCCGCGCTTGATTGAAGAAAAAAATTTCTCCAGATTTGTGATGTTCTCTTCGGTTTGCGTAAAGCTCGCCGGGCATTGAAACAAAATCGTTTTCGCATTAAGCGCACTGGCGCAAGCAAGTGTCGTCTCCCAAGCTTCCTTAACTATTTCGCTCGAATTAAAACGTCCGGCTTCTGCCCGCTGCGCGTCGGTCATCTTCTTTTTCAAGCGTTTATAGGTTGGGCTTTTTGCTTCGTGGGTGATCAATTGCCACGCTTTAACGACAAATTCAAATTCATTCGGAACAGTCTCGCGCCAGCGTTCGAGCGTCCTGATTTGCGGTGGTTGGTAAAATGTATGCTGAATCTCGACACATGATAAAAGCTCTGCATATTTCTCTTTGGTCACGTGAAAACCGCACGTCCCAATGTTTATCTTGCCTTTTTTCTTGCCGAGTTCACTCATTACCGTTATCATAAACTTTTGTAATAAATAGGTCTCAGAAGTTTTACAACTATATTTTCAATGACTTTAGTTTTTTAGAAATTATGTTTAGTGATAATTTTCGTCGCGGCGAAGGTAAAGGAAATGGCAAGACCGGTTCAAAAGCCCTGTCAACCCTGGCAAATGCGGGTTGGAATGCTTTTCAAGCTGTCAACAAACTTGTTCCCGAAGGTGAATCAATCAAACCTGACTGGGCGGCCGAACCACTGCTGAAATCATACGAACGCACGGCGCCGCCGCTTGGATTTCCACGTGAAACCGACAGCTTATGTCCGACTTGCGTCAAACAAGTGCGCGAAGGCGTCACGACCGGCAAAATTCCGCTTGAAATTTTGATGAACTCGCATCCGGGCGAAATTAAAGCGCAAATTTTGGAAGAAAACGGGCAAGTTATTATGCGGAAAACCTGCCCGACGCACGGCGAATTTGTTGACGTGATGGCGACCGACCCAAAGTTTTTGGAGCGCATCGAATCGCTTTTTTACGGACGCGATTTCAAAGCCGCCGAGGATAAGCATGTTCATCATCACGGTACGAGCGATATTAAGTTCGGACGCGGCGCGGTTTTGACCGTTGATTTGACCAACCGCTGCAACATGATGTGCAACCCATGTTTTATGGACGCTAACCAAGTTGGGTACGTTCACGAACCGACGTTTGAAGACACCAAAGCGATTTTAGATCGCGCCGTTTCGTTTAAACCGCGCCGCCAAATCATCATTTTATTTTCAGGCGGCGAACCGACAATCTCGCCGCATTTCCTAGAATCCGTCGCCTATGCCAGAAAGATTGGTTTTTACCGTATTCTGGCGGCGACGAACGGCATTCGTTACGCCGAAGACATCGAGTTTTGCAAAGCTGCAAAGGAAGCTGGACAACATGGAGTTTATTTGCAGTTTGACGGCACATCCGAAGAAAAAAACAAACATCGCGGTGTCGGCAATTTGTTTGACGTTAAATTAAAAGCGATTGAGAATCTGGCGTCCGTCGGAATTAAAGTGACGCTCGTTACAACAATTGTTAATACGATTAATAACGACGCCATCGGCGACATCGTGAAATTTGCGGCGCAAAATATTGATAAAGTTCAAACTATCGCTTTTCAACCTGTTTCTTTTACGGGTCGCGACGAAGACGTGCCGGATGACGTTCGCATCCAGCAGCGCTATACCCTTGCCGGAATGACGCACGATTTGAAAGATCAATTGGACGGAACTTTGCAGCCACTGCGCGATTGGTTTCCCCTTTCATCTTATTCGGCGTTTACCTCGGTCATGGATATGCTGCAAGGGGCGGATGCGCCGTGGGGCTGGTCGTCATGCAATTGCCACCCGAATTGCGGTATTTTTACGTTGATTGTCGTTAATAAAAAATCCGGCGCGATGACTTCGCTCTTCGACTTTTTTAACTATGAGCAGTTTATGAAAGACGTGGCGACGATTACTGATACGGCTCGCGGCAAAAAATTGACGATGGCGCAGCTCGCAATGGCGATTATGCGAAATTATGACGCCGGGAAAGCTCCGCAAGGCTTCCCGATTTCGCAAATTCTTAATTTATTTAAACCTTCGTCGGCAAATTCAAATTCTGATCGTAATGATCGGATGAAAACCCGCGAAGAGGACGATAATTGGCGCGTTCTTTGTGTCGAAGGAATGTGGTTTCAGGATTTATTCAATTACGATTTTCGCCGCACTGAAATGTGCGTCATTCCATACGGGACACAGGAAGGCGAAATTTCGTTTTGCGCTTACAATACGGGCGTCGGCTGGCGGCAAATCGTCGAAGAAATGAACAAAACCGCGAGTCTCGCCGAGTGGTACAAAGAACACGGTCGCCATGACGTTTACGCCAAGGGCAAAGCCGTTCCCGGAATTGGTAAAACTCGCAGTTTGAGTCTGCCCGTAATTGCCAAAATTGTTGCCGAAGACAACGACGCGCACGCCGTCACGCCGTATTTGATTGATGACGCCGAGGAAGCAGAAAAATTTGAAGCGGCGCAAGTTTAATTGTTTGATCGAGGAGAAAAACTAAAATGCCAGACGAAAGAGATGTCGCCCAAGATAAAAAGGCGCTGGAACAAAATAAGGAAAGTGGTGAAACTGCCGAAATGGTGGGTGAGCATCCGGAACACGCGCCTCAGCCCGGCAGGAAAACGCCGCAAAAAGATGAAACGGATAAAGACGCGATTGATGAAAGCGGCAACCTGATTAACGATGACGGCAAAGATGAAAACGACGCCAAATAATTAATGACAAATTAACTGAAGACTCGACATAGCTCAATTTATTCTTTGAAACAAATTAGTTCTTTGTAAAAGATCAGGTGGCAAAAGTCAAAGGATTTTTGCCAGCCTAATTATCCCAACTTCTCTTTTCTGCTCTTCTCATTGAGTTACGCTCGCTGGCGCATTCCAATTTGAACAATATCCAGTTTTCTCTTCAGATTATTTAATATCTTTTGCCATTGATTCCCAAGTCATTGAAATGTAAAGGAAACCAAAACCAAGCAATAAAGGGACAAAAACAAGTGAAACCGACTGATATTAAAAACCCTGAGTATTTTCATAAGGTGGTTGACTGTCAATATGCTTGTCCGGCACATACTCCCGTTCCTGAATACATAAGACTTATCGCTGAAGGAAAATATACGGAAGCCTATATGATTAACTGGGATTCCAATGTATTTCCGGGAATACTCGGTCGGACTTGTGATCGTCCCTGTGAACCAGCTTGCCGGCGCGGGCGAATTGAAAAAGAGCCGGTAGCAATTTGTCGTCTGAAGCGGGTTGCGGCAGACAACAAAGGCGACGTAAAAAGTTTGATGCCGCAAGCTCCGTTTAAACCGAACGGCAAAAAAATTGCCCTTATCGGCGCGGGACCGGCTTCGCTGACAGTCGCCCGCGATTTGGCTCCGCTCGGCTACGAGCTTCATTTATTCGACGAGCTAAAAAAAGGCGGCGGGTTTATGATTAGCCAAATTCCTGCGTTTCGCCTTCCCGAAAGCGTTTTAGATGAAGAAGTCAATTATATTCTCGACCTTGGGATTCACGCCTTTTTCAACACATACATTTCAAGCCTCAAAGAAATTCTGGAAAAAGATTACGATGCGATTTTTGTCGGAACGGGCGCGCCAAAAGGAAAGGATTTGCCGAAATT
>JBDTZD010000367.1:0-6690 GCA_040005335.1 Pyrinomonadaceae bacterium
TCGTTTTCCTGTTTGGCCGTGATTGCATCGATTAACGCTTCCGCCCCGGTTATAGTTGTCACGCACGGAACGCCGTGGCGCAAAGCCGCCTGGCGAATGGCCTGTTCGTCAAAGTGAGAAGTTTGCCCTAAGGGAGTGTTGATAACCAGCGCGATTTCGCCTCGCTTAATGTAATCGGCGATGTTTGGCCGCCCTTCATTGACTTTGAATACTGTTTCGGCGGCGAGCCCGACTTCTTTTA
Organism: Pyrinomonadaceae bacterium; assembly: GCA_040005335.1. Lineage (GTDB taxonomy): Bacteria > Acidobacteriota > Blastocatellia > Pyrinomonadales > Pyrinomonadaceae > JBBQUS01. The sequence goes on from JBDTZD010000367.1 coordinate 242, forward strand.
ACCTCGCGGCAGTGCCGTAAGTGGCAATTAAATCAAAGCCAAGTTTTTTCAAACGACGCGCCAGAACAACGGCTTGTCCTTTGTCCGAATCGTTGACTGAGAGAAACGCAGTTCCCGTTTCCGGTAACTTGACGCCTGCGCCCGTCATCGCTTTGCCATACGCTTCGCCAAAAGTTGCTCCAACCCCCATGACTTCACCTGTCGAGTGCATTTCAGGTCCAAGAATCGGATCAACTCCGGCGAATTTGGCAAACGGAAACACGGGCGATTTGACAAAGACACGCGAAACCGTCAAATCGTCCGGCAAGTTAAATTCCGCCAGCTTTTTAACTCCTGCCATCACGAGCGAAGCAATTGCGGGCAGCGGAACACCCGTTGCTTTTGAGACAAATGGAGCGGTTCTAGAAGCGCGCGGGTTGACTTCCAGAACGTAAACGCGGTCGTCTTTGACTGCGAATTGAATGTTCATCAGCCCGACAACATTTAATGCTCTGGCTAAAATCCTCGTGTGATGACGAATCGTTTCGAGATGTTCGGGCGCGATCTTTTGCGGCGGCAAAACACAAGAAGAATCGCCCGAATGAATTCCGGCTTCTTCGATATGTTCCTGAATTCCCGCAATAATCACTGCCGATTCATCCGCGAGGGCATCCACGTCAATTTCCGCGGCGCGTTCAAGGAACTTATCAATCAAAATCGGCTTTTGCGGCGAAGCGTCAACGGCCGAATGCATATACGCATCCAAACTTTCTTCGTCATAAACAATCGCCATCGCCCGCCCGCCTAAAACATAACTAGGACGCACCAGAACCGGATAACCGATATTTGCGGCAACCGCCTTTGCTTCTTCGCCTGAGACAGCAGTTCCGTACGGCGGCGAAGGGATTTTCAGCTCGTCAAGCAGCGCACCGAATCGTTTGCGGTCTTCCGCCAGATCAATCGAATCTGGGGAAGTTCCGATAATCGGGACGCCCGCTTCGTGCAGCGGCAAAGCCAGGTTGAGCGGCGTTTGCCCGCCGAATTGCACAATTACTCCGGTCGGCTGCTCGACTTCGACAATATTCATCACATCTTCAAACGTCAGCGGCTCAAAATAAAGCCGGTCGGAAGTATCATAATCAGTCGAAACAGTCTCCGGATTACAGTTGACCATAATCGTTTCAAAGCCGGCTTTTTGGAGGGCGAACGAAGCATGACAGCAGCAATAATCAAATTCGATGCCTTGCCCGATACGATTTGGTCCTGACCCCAAAATCATGATTTTGGGTTTATCAGTCGGATTTGCCTCGCATTCTTCTTCATATGTCGAGTAAAGATAAGGTGTAAACGACTCAAACTCCGCACCGCAAGTGTCAACTCGTTTGTAAACCGGGACGATATTCAAATCTTTACGGCGCTCTCTGACTTCTTTTTCAGTTGATTTTGTCAGATAAGCAATCCGCCGGTCGGAAAGTCCATATTCTTTTGCCGTTCGTAAAACATCAGTGGGAACATCCCCAAGCTGGCGATCTTCGATCCGATCCTGCAGCCGCATTACTTCTTGGAGCTGTTCCAAAAACCAGGGATCAATTTTGGTCAGGCGGTGTACTTCTTCAATCGAATAACCGTGCTGTAGAGCATAAGTAATATAAGAAAATCTGTTTGAATTCGGACGCGCCAGTTTGCGTTGTAAAACATGGTCGGGAACTCCTTGCAGACGTAGTGGTTTTGCCGATTCGAGCGAACGCAAGCCCTTGAAGAGCGATTCTTTGAATGTTCGTCCGATAGCCATCACTTCACCAACCGATTTCATTTGTGTGCCAAGTACGTCTTCGGCGCCGGGAAATTTTTCAAACGCCCATTTGGGAATTTTGGTCACGACATAATCAATTGTCGGTTCAAAACTCGCCGGGGTTTTCCTCGTAATATCGTTTGGGATTTCGTCCAGAGTGTAGCCGACGGCTAATTTGGCGGCAATTTTGGCAATCGGAAAGCCGGTCGCTTTCGATGCGAGCGCCGAAGAACGCGAAACGCGCGGATTCATCTCAATGACTCGAATCTCACCGTTTGCCGGATTAACCGCAAATTGAATGTTTGAGCCGCCGGTTTCCACTCCGACCTTGCGAATACAGGCAATCGCCATGTCGCGCAAGCGTTGATATTCAACATCGCTTAAAGTTTGCGCGGGCGCAACCGTTATTGAATCACCGGTGTGCACGCCCATCGGATCAAAATTTTCAATCGAACAAACAACGACGACGTTATCTGCAAGGTCACGCATTACTTCTAATTCGTATTCTTTCCAGCCTAAAATTGATTCTTCGATTAAAACTTGAGAAACAGGTGACGCGCTCAAACCATTTTTAACAATTTCCTCAAATTCTTCCGGGTTAAAAGCTATCCCGCCGCCCGTCCCGCCTAAGGTAAAACTAGGGCGAATGATTGCCGGATAATCAGTCGTCTCAACAATTTCTGCTGCTTCTTCCCAACTGTGGGCGAAACCCCCTTTCGGCATCGGTAAACCAATTTCTTCCATTGCAGCTTTGAATAACTCGCGGTCTTCGCCGACCTTGATGGCATTTAAATTAGCGCCAATTAGCTTGACGCCATATTTTTCTAAAATGCCGGCGTCGTGCAAATCAACTGCTAAATTCAATGCGGTTTGACCGCCAACCGTCGGAAGCAACGCATCGGGGCGTTCTTTTTCGAAAATTGCCGTCACTGACTCTACCGTCAGCGGCTCGACGTAGGTTTGGTCAGCCATTTCCGGATCAGTCATAATCGTCGCCGGATTGGAATTTACCAAAACGACTTCAAAACCTTCTTGTTTCAGCGCGCGACAGGCTTGTGTTCCCGAATAATCGAATTCGCAGCCTTGTCCAATCACAATCGGTCCTGAACCGATAATTAAAATTTTGTTAATATCTGTGCGTCTGGGCATTTATCTTTGATTTATTAAACTTGTTAAATCTGATGTTTTACGTAAAATCAGGTTAATGATACACGCTATTTTTAAGAGTCACCAGCAAACGAATCAGCGCATTAACGGTATAAATCCGTGTTATCAGATTTAAGAATGAAAGACAAAATATTTCAATTTGAAGATTTTTGTTTAGATCCAAAACAAAGAAAATTTCTTTATCAAAACAAAACCATTCATTTAAGCTCGCGCGCTTTTAAAATCCTTTTATTGTTAGTTCAAAAGCACGGCGAAGTTGTTGAAAAAGAAGAGTTGCTCGAAAAAGTTTGGTCTGACAGTTATGTCGAAGAAGGGAATTTAGCCGTTCATATTCACGCTTTGCGAAGAGTTTTAGGCGAGAAAAGAGGCGAAAAAAAGTTTATTGAAACAGTTTCCGGGCGCGGTTATAGCTTTATTTTCCCCGTCAAAAGAGTTGAACCGGTCGAACCAAATGAACAGCTACCGGCTCTATCCGAATCAGTCCAATCCACTGCGGACAAAAATCTTCTTCAAACTTCAGCTTCTCTCGCGGTTCTCCCCTTTGCGTCTGAAAACAAAGATGCCGATTTTGAGCGCCTTGCCGGCGGAATCACGCAAAGTTTAATTGATAATTTGTCGAGAATCCCGCGCCTCAAAGTAATGGCATACAGCGCGGTTAAAAACTATGAGGATTCAACTCTAGATTTACCGGAAATTGGTTTTTTGCTCGGCGTTGATAAATTGCTTCTCGGTCGTCTTTCAGAATATAAGGACAACCTGGAAATTGATGTAGAACTCGTCAGTGCAGTTGATAAAAGATACATTTGGGGAACGCAGTATAATTGCAAATTGGCTGACATTCCCGAGGTAAGAAAAAAACTTTCTTTAGCGATTGCCGAAAAACTCGAGCTGCAATTGAGTAGTATTGATGATTTGAATTTGACAAGCAGGCGGCAAACCTCAGACGCGGAAGCTTATAAACTCTATCTTAAGGGTAAATACATCTTAGACCATTATCAGGCGAGCAAAGATTATCAGGATAGTCTCCGGTCGGCTCTCAGTTTTTTTCAGCAGGCATTAAAAAAAGATCCAAATTATGCGCTCGCCTACGTTGGCAGCGGCAGAGTTTATTTTCTGCTTTTTAACGACACTTTTATGAGTCGCGCAGAAGTTTATGATAAATGTCAGACTGCCGTCGAGCTGGCTTTTAACGCCGACAGTAATCTTTCCGAAGCCTTTGTCTTAAGAGGGGCGATTCAAATGAATTTTGATCGAAATTGGCTGGAAGCGGAAAAGTCTTTTAAACAAGCCATTGCGCTCACGCCCAATAACGCTTATGCCTATCATAATCAAAGTTTTTTGCTCGCCTGTCTCGGAAAATTTGACGAGGCGATTTTTTATCAAAACCAGGCTCTTCAGCTTGATCCGACTTCGCTCATCCTGAACAGCGGTTTGGTAAATCGGTTTTTTCTGGCGAAAAATTTTCGCAAAGCGATTGTGCAAGCCGAAGAAGCCCTTGAGCTTGATCCGCGTTCTGTTTCCCCGCTGTCCATCATGGGTCTTTGTTTTGCCCAATTAGGGCTCTTTGATGAAGCCTTCAAAAATTTGAACAAAGCTATTGATATTCAACCGCTCGAAGAACTGATTTTAGATAAAGCGTACGTTCACGCTTTAGCCGGTGAGACAGCCGAGGCGAAAAAGATTCTAAATTCTCTGCTGGCGGAGATGAATTACAAACAGTGCGATTTTGCAGATGTCGCTGCAGTTTACTCAGCCCTCAGAGAAAATGATAAAACCTTTGAATATTTGGAAAAAGCATTTATCGAAGGAAGTTCCAATCTCCTCTTTCTTAAAGCTGATCCGCGTTTCCTTCGTTCGCACGAAGATTCGAGATTCAATGTCATTTTGCGAAAATTAAACTTCATATAAAAATCTTGGCAGGCAAAATTAAGAAATTTTTAAGAATTTTTAAGATTAATTAAAGACATTGCCAGCCAGCCTCAGCTAACTTATCTAAACCTTAAGAAAAGCGGTTACAAACTGATCTGACGGTTGGGGAATTATTATCAATGCTGCATTTACAGGAAACAGACAAAAGGTGATTAAAAATAATGAGTAATTTTATTCGCATCAGTATTTTTACGGTCATTGCTTTGTTTCTCTCAAACGGTGTTTGGGCGCAGGCAAACAAAGCTGAAGAATTAAATTTGGGTAACTACTTTGCGCTGTTAACGCCGCAGCATTTGCCGATTTTGGATAAATTCAAAAATCGTGATGATCTGGCGAAAGAAACGGATTATCCAAATGACTACCTGCTTTTGAGTCATGATGAGTGGAAAGGTTGGGGCGAAATGGCGCTTTTCAAGAAAACTGGCGGCGGACATCTAATCGTTGTTACTCAATACGACTGTCAACATCAGGATGCTTCAGACAGATACCGTCGCTCGCGTAAATGTCAGGGCAACATCAAGTTTTTGGAATTGAGAGGCAAAGAATTAGTGGAAACCAAAGATTTTGCATTAGATGAAAAAGCGCTGATGCTTTATCGTTTTTATGAAAAGAAAACCGGTCGTTTAGCTAATGGCGACGATAAATTGGTGTATGAGCTGCCTCGCGAACGGAAAGACATCAGAATTATGCTCGCTGGCGAAGTTGTGTACTCGCTAAAATGGAACGGGCAGAAATTCGAAGGCAGTTATGTCGAGTAAAACTGTAAAAAAAATAAATTCAAAATCACTAAACGCAGAATAATTAAAGGAAATATAAATGATGAATAGTAAAAAGATTGTGACAAATTGCGCGGCATTGGCATTGGTTTTCTTAGCGATGAGTATCTCTGCCCAAGCGCAAAGTTCCAAATCGCAAAGTATGATTAATGAGATTAAAGCGGAATTGCCCGGACGCCAAAAAGAAATCGCTGAAAAATGCGATGGCGCCGCCGTGGTTGTGGACGTTGATTTCGCTTCTTTCGGTGATAACTACGACGCTCTTTTGCGAGTTCCCCAGCTCGGTTTGAAAGAAACTTCAAATGGTTTCAGACGCTTCTGCACCGACAGCAATAACACGTCGCAGTCGGATGCGGCAAAGGTCGGCGCTCTTAAATCAAAAGTCAAAAAGATTGTTCTGAAGCACGTTCAAACACAGGAAGAGAAGAAAGTCTCACTGCAAAGCGGCGGCGTGGTGCTGATTGAAATGAAGTTTGACAAACCGCTCGGAGGCGGAATTAGTTATACCGAGATAGCCACTAAATTAGCTGATATTTTGTAACAACTTCGCCTTTAAGATAGAAAAGCTGTCGTCCAAAGACACAGCTTTTCTAGGCAAATAATTGAAGCCTGTGCATAAATGGGAGCGCGGACATCCTTGTCCGCACTCCCATTTATGCACAGGCTTCAATTAATTAGACCTGCGCGCCAAAATGTCAGCCGATGGTAATTCTTTGACCATCAAATTTGGTCAGCGAAAAGCCGTTGAACGGTTCGCCGTAAGTTGCTGCCCAATCTTCCAGCATACTGATGGCAAGTTGTTCGCC
>JBDTZD010000323.1:0-2015 GCA_040005335.1 Pyrinomonadaceae bacterium
ATTTTAAAAGGTTTGTCGCTCAACATTAACAAAGGCGAAGTTCACGCGATTATGGGTCCGAATGGTTCGGGGAAATCTACTTTAGCAAAAGTGTTGGCAGGACATCCTGCTTATGAAGTGACAAGCGGCGAAATTTTATTTGAAGGGAAAGATTTATTGGAACTAGAACCTGACGAACGCGCTCGCGCCGGCGTTTTTATGGCGTTTCAATATCCGGTGGAAATTCCAGGCGTTTCGAACTCGCAGTTTTTGCGTCTTGCCTACAACGAAAAGATGAAATATTTGGGCGAAGAGGAGCTTGATCCGCTCGAATTTAAAGATTTGCTCGCCCAACGCGCTAAAGTCGTCGAAATGAAAGCCGAATTGATGAATCGCTCGGTCAACGAAAATTTTTCGGGCGGCGAAAAAAAACGTAACGAGATTTTGCAAATGGCGGTGCTCGAGCCAAAGCTGGCAATTTTAGATGAAACCGATTCGGGGCTTGATATTGATGCTCTTCGAATTGTTGCCGAAGGCGTCAACAAACTGCGCAATTCGGAAAAAGCGATTGTTCTGGTTACGCACTATCAACGTTTGCTGAATTACATTGAGCCTGATTTTGTTCATGTTTTGGCAAACGGAAAAATTGTTAAAGAAGGCGGAAAAGAGCTTGCCCTAGAGCTTGAGGAAAAGGGATACGACTGGCTCAAAGCGGCAGCCGCAGCGTAAAAAATCATGGTTTTACAAGTTAAACAAGAAACAAATTACGGCTCGACGTTGCGAGGCGTTTTGGCTAAATCGAACGAACCGGCTTGGCTCAAAATGCTGCGCGAAAATGCGATTGGCCGATTTAGTGAAATGGGTTTTCCGGGCGTGGAAAATGAAGACTGGAAATACACCAACGTCGCGCCATTTTTGCACGAGGAATTTGAGATTGCAGCGACGAGCGAAACAATTGAGGATAAAACGTTCGCGGCTTTGCCTGAAACTGCGAATAGCCGTCTCGTTTTCGTCAATGGAAAATTTAATGCCGAATTATCTAATCTATCAGCCGTCGAAGAGAGCGCGAGCGTTTTGACTTTGACCGAAGCAATAAGAAACGCAGCGTTTGCGGAAATTATTAAAACCCACTTAGCGCGTTTAGTGGATTATAACGCTAACGGATTTACGGCTTTGAACGCGGCAATGTGGCACGACGGAGCGTTTATTTTTGTTCCGAAGAACACGAAAGTCGCTGCTCCGATTGAACTTCTTTTTGTCGGAACAATGCAAGATACGGCAAGTTTCCCGCGCGTTTTAGTTTTCATGGAACAAGGCGCAGAAGCAGTTCTAGTTGAAAATTATACGAGAACAGAGGAAACAAAATACTTAACCAATGCGGTTGTCGAAATTGTTTTGGCTGACCAAGCGCGTTTAATCCACACTAGAGTCCAGCGCGAAAGCCACGCGGCTTTGCACGTCGGGACGACCAAAGCGAGTCTGGGACGCGGCAGTTTTTATGATTCGACCAACATTATGCTCGGCGGAGCGCTTTCGCGTCATGATGTCGGCGTTAAGTTCAACTCCGAAGGCGCAGAATGTTTTGTTGATGGTTTATATCTGGTCAGCGAAACACAGCATACCGACACTCATTCGGTGATTGACCACGCCGTTCCGAACTGCGTTTCACATCAAACTTATAAAGGCGTTTTAAACGATAAATCACGCGCAGTTTTTAACGGCAAAGTTTTTGTCCGCGAACACGCTTCCGGCACTGATGCTCAGCAGTCAAACAAAAATCTGCTGCTTTCAAACGATGCCCGCGTTGATACAAAACCACAACTCGAAATTTTTAACGACGACGTAAAATGCGCTCACGGCGCGACCGTTGGGCAACTCGAAGAAGAAGAATTATTTTATTTGCGTTCACGCGGTTTGAGCGAACCGCTCTCGCGTAATCTTTTGACTTATGGTTTTGCCGAAGAAATTATCAACAAAATCGGAATAGAATCAATTAAAGCGCAGCTTGACGAAGCAGTTTTAAATCGTTTGGACGC
>JBDTZD010000211.1:0-6656 GCA_040005335.1 Pyrinomonadaceae bacterium
GAACAATTGTCTCAACATGATGTGTTTGAGGGAAAAAATCGAATGCTGTAATTTGCTCGATTTTGTAAACGTTGCTTTCGAGTAAAAGCTGTAGATCTCGTGCCAGTGTTGCGGGATTGCATGAAACGTAAACTATTTGATTTGGTTTGAGTCGAAGCAAACTCGCAATCGTTATACGTTCTGCGCCGGTGCGCGGCGGATCGAGCAAGACTAAATCAGGCGATTTCAAATTATCAGTATTTTTCGTTAGCCATTCGCCGACGAAAGCAACTTCAAATTTGGCGTTTGGCAAACGTGCTTGGCGGGCATTTGACCGGGCAAATTCAATGCTCTGTTGATTGCCTTCAATTCCTAAAACTTTCGTGAATCTTTTTGCCAAAGGTAGTGCAAATAAGCCGACACCGCAATATAAATCAAGCGCCAGATTGCCGTTTGCGTCGCCAATTGCGGTTTCCACAAATTGCAGTAAAAGAGCGTGGTTTACTTGGAAAAATGTTGCCGCGCTAAATGCGTATGTAAATTTGCCCACCATTTGATAAATTTCTTTTGTTTTGGCTTTGTTAATTGAAATTTCGCGTTCTTCCTCGCCAGCCTTTTTGTTTGCGGCGTAAAAGTTTTCGTCAAAATGCGCGTTTTGCCTTCCAAATCGCCTAGAGACTTCTGTCTCATTTGAAACTGCTTGTACTTCAGCAAAATTTGTCTTCTTGAAATTTTCGCGTTGATTGTTCAATTCGTTTTGGAGCGCCGGAGCAAGAATCGGGCAAAGGTCAACATCAATCACGCGATGCGAATTGCGTTCAAAATATCCTAGACGATCGCCTTCGCGTTTCCACTGAACCCGCGTTCGATAATTCCATTCAACAGGCGAAGGGACAACTTGAATTTTATCCTGCCAATCAATTTTCCCAATCCGGCGCAGTGCATCTTTGATGATTCCGGCTTTGGCGCGAAGCTGCGCCTCGTAATTCATTTGCTGGAAATCGCAGCCGCCGCAACGCCCGAAAAAGGGGCACAGCGGTACAACTCTGTCCGCCGATGGCTTTAATATTTCAATTAAACTGGCAAAAGCTATCTTGCCTTTTTGCCAATCAACTCGAACTTTAATCGTATCGCCGGCTGCCGTTAATGGAACAAAAACCGTTAATCCGTCAGCAAAGCCGATACCGTAACCGTCCGGCACAATGCGTTCGATATTGAGCGTGAGAAATTTGCCTGAATCAGTGGGTCTGAATGGTTTCATCAAAAATTACAAATAAAAAAGGCTAAAACGCGGTAAATCGGCGCGGTCACGAAGATTTTTGATCAACAAATTTTTGAACGTTTCATGGTAAATTTCCTCGTTCATCCGACTTTTGTGAGAGCGCAATTGAGCGGCAGTTTCAGCTTTGATTTTAAGAGACTCGTTTTCGCTAAAGATATGGGGAAGTCTTCCGTCAATTTGACGGTCAAGCCCGCTCAGATTTGATTCCAGAATTTCTAAATCGCCGTTAACGTCGTAATATTTTTGTGCCGTTTGCAAACTCGATAGAATTTCAGCAGAAAGCTGTTGCCAACCACCATTTAATTCAATGCGCGAACGCTGCAAATTTTCTGTGATTGTCTGCAAATGTGAAATTATTGTTTCGCGCTTAATCTCCGGTTCTGCATCTTTGGACTTTGGGCTTTGGACTTTGGACTTTGGACTTTCTTGATCTCCAATCCGCGCGTCGAGCCAGACAGCGAAGAGATTTTCAACTTCGTCGCGGCAGTAAACCAGAGATTTGATCGAACGCTTACGGGCGGGCTGTTTCTCAAGCGTATCGAAGACAGTTTCAATTGCCCGTAAAACAACATGGAGAGGAATCCCGCGCTCTTTCCAAGCCTCAATTAAAGCCCAATCAAGCGGCGAGAGTAATAAGCTTTTACCGCGTCGGCGGACAAAAGCTTCTTCGATTTCAGAGAAATAGCTGAAGTAATTCAAACAAGTGCAAAGTGCAAAGTGCAAAGTAACAAGCAAAACCAACTTTGCACTTTGCACTTTGCGTTATTCTTCAGGGTCGAGACGGATTTTCATTCTTCTCAAGGTGCGCAAATCTTCATCAGTGAGTTCGAGCCTGAGATCTTTTTCGGGCTTCCAAGTTTCCGCTTCGGTGCCCTCTTCCGCACCGATTTCGCGTAAACCAATTTCCAGTTTCAGAGTTAGCTGTAGTTCGTAGCCGACTTCGCGCAAATTATCTATGGCGGCGGCGACGCGCGGGCTATTTTCAATCGCGCCGTTGATTGCTGCGCCGAGTTCTCTGACAACTTCCTGTGCTTCTTCGTTAAGTTCCATGATTTGCCTTCGTTCGCAAATTTTCTATGATGCTAAGATAGAAGCCAAATAAGGTCAAATGCAAAGTTGAAAGTTCAAAAATTCAAAGCTTTTATCTCTGAATATCATCAATTCGGCGTTTTTGAGTTAAAATCTACGGCTGCATCTTTGAATATTTGAATCCGAAACTTCGAAAGAATATGGAACGACGCGAACAATTTCAAACTTCGTCGGGCATCGAACTCGCCAGCGATTTTAACCCTTCCAATACAAAAGCGGTTGATTACGCCAAGGATTTAGGCGAGCCTGGCAAGTATCCGTTTACGCGCGGTGTCAGAAAAAACATGTATCGCGGGCGTTTTTGGACGATGCGTCAATATGCCGGCTTTGCAACGGCGGAAGAATCAAACGCGCGTTATAAATATCTTTTATCAGCAGGCACAACAGGTTTATCAGTGGCATTTGATTTACCAACCCAAATCGGGCTTGATTCGGACGACCCGCTCGCCGCGGGCGAAGTCGGAAAAGTCGGCGTGGCGATTGATAGTTTGGAAGATATGCTGCGTCTTTTCGATGAAATTCCGCTTGACACGGTTTCGACTTCGATGACGATTAATGCGACAGCTTCGACACTTTTGTGTCTTTATTTAGCTGTTGCGCGCAAACAGAATGTTTCTTTTGAAAAGGTCAACGGCACGATTCAAAATGACATTTTAAAAGAATATATTGCTCGCGGCACTTATATTTATCCGCCTCGCCCGAGCCTACGGCTGATTACGGACACGTTCGCTTTTTGTGCCTCCGAAGTTCCCAGTTGGAATACAATCTCGATTTCCGGCTATCACATCCGCGAAGCCGGTTCGACCGCCGCGCAGGAAATAGCTTTTACGCTTGCGGATGGAATTGCTTATGTTGACGCGGCAATTTCCGTTGGGTTAAAAGTTGACGATTTTGCTCCCCGCCTTTCGTTTTTCTTTAATTCACACAATAATTTACTCGAAGAAATTGCAAAGTTTCGTGCGGCGCGGCGGCTCTGGGCAAAATTGATGCGCGACCGATTTGCAGCTAAAGACCCGAAATCATTGATGCTCAGATTTCACACGCAAACAGCTGGGTCAACTCTGACGGCGCAGCAGCCCGAAGTCAACATTGTTCGCACGACCATTCAAGCTCTCGCCGCCGTGTTAGGCGGAACGCAATCGCTGCACACCAATTCGATGGACGAAGCTCTAAGCTTACCGACCGAAACGGCAGCGCGGATCGCTCTCCGAACTCAGCAAGTTATCGCCTACGAATCAGGCGTTGCCGATACGGTTGACCCGTTTGCAGGTTCTTACGCGATTGAACATTTAACGGACGAGCTTGAACACAAAACCGTTGATTACATCGAAAAAATAGACGCAATGGGCGGGATGCTGCGGGCAATCGAAGCGGGTTATCCGCAGCGCGAAATTCAGGAAGCGGCATACGAATATCAGCGCGCTGTGGAAAAACAAAGCGAAATCGTCGTCGGCGTTAATAAATTTCAAATTGAGGAAAAAGAGACAATTCCGATTCAACGCGTTGACCCAAAAATCGAACGCGAACAAATCGGACGACTCCGTGCCGTTCGCGACAGACGCGACGCGGCGAAAGCCGAAACCGCTTTATCAAAATTAGCTGAAGCGGCGACATTGGACGAAAATATGCTCCCGCGCATTCTTGAATGCGTCGAAAGTTACGTGACAGTCGGCGAAATATCGCATCGTTTACGTAAAGTTTGGGGCGAATATCGCGAAGCCGTGACAGTTTAAAAACCCATATGGAAATTTCAAGCGATATTTTTTCAACCATCAATCATAATGACAAAACAGAAACTTATAGATTTTTGAGCGAACAAACCGCGCTTTTATTGTCCGACGAGAGCGACAATCAAGCGAATTCAGCGAATCTTTCCTCGCTCATTTTTCACACTTTGCCGGAAATCAATTGGGCTGGATTTTATTGGATGAAGCAGGGCGAGTTGGTTTTAGGAGCGTTTCAAGGCAAACCGGCTTGCGTTCGCATTGCTCTCGGGCGCGGCGTCTGCGGGACGGCGGCTGAAACTCGCCAAACTTTGGTAATCGAAAATGTTCACGAATTTCCCGGTCACATCGCTTGCGATTCGGCTTCAAACTCTGAAATCGTCTTGCCGCTGGTTAAAAACGGCGAACTGCTCGGAGTTCTGGATATTGATAGTCCGATCTTGAGTCGTTTTGACGAAACAGACAAACAAGGCTTGGAGCGTGTCGTCCAAATTTTTGTCGAATTAACCGATTTTAAACTTTAAATCATTCACCGCAGTGAAAGACAGTTAACGTGCGTTTTAATGTCGAAGCACTTTTTTGGCCGATGATACGGGCGGTAATTGTCGTTGCATCGCAGAGCGGGGCATCAATCCAAAGCGGCATATAAACTTTGCCGCTACCACCAATTAAATCAATTTGCTCAAGTTTCCGAGCCTTTATTTTCTTGCCTTCCATCACGACTATTTCGACTTTGCGCCCCAGTTCAAAGCTCCCTGCTTCGCCCGCAACTTCGACTGTGACCAGATAAGTTTTTGAAATTTCGTTGAAAAACGCGCGTTCGTCCTTTGCATCAATTTCGGCTTCAAATTCGCCGGTTGTTTTCTCAAACGGCACGATTTTGATATTTGCCAACTTGTATGCGGCAGCTTTTTTCTGCGCCCATGTCAAGGTCACCAAACCCCCTGCGAACAGGCACAGCGCGGCTAAAATTATTTCTTTCATTCGTCTTTTTCGAGAGGTTCTCATAGCAAACTAAGCTCTGGTATTGTCGCACAACCTACCATCAATGCTGTAATAGCAAAGCTGGCGTGTCCGCACTTCGTTAAGCGAAGTAGAATAAATCTGACAGCTGGTAAAGGGGCGCGAATAAATGTGCAAACTAACGGCGCGGTCTCCAAATTCGGGCAGGTTTAAAATTTGATGTATCGGTTCGGCTGGGTCAACTTCAGCAGCGCAAGATTCTTCGATGTCTAATTGTTCGGTCTGCTCAACGCGGCAGAGATTTTTTCCAGCAACGATTTCCGCAGTGCGAAAATTTATTACGCGCAGTTTTCCCTGCGGCATTGCCATCCAGCAATTTTGATTAGCATGATCATGGATCGGCGTGGCTTGTCCATTCTCCCAGCAGAGCGTCATCATCTCAAACAATTCATTTTTGAAAATCAAATTGCGCGTGTAGCAGGTCTGGCTAAAAAACAGATAAGGCACCAGCGAATCGGATTTAACCGGATTAGCCCGCAAAAAATCGCAAACCGTTCCGATCACAAAATCCTCAGCAGGAATTTCTAACAGCCCGTTGAGTAGAGTTTCAATCGTAACAGTTTTCATAACTTACCTCCCTTTTAGTTTTGGGTTATCAACATCCATTCGCTTTTACCGCTTGAACGCAAGGCTCAAAACTTATTTCTTAATAGCATTTTGCAGAAAGGCTGTCACGTCCTGTTTGAGTTTTGCGAGCGAGTTTTTCTCGATATACATCATATGCCCGGATTCATAATAATCAAATGAGACGTTTTTTCGCAAAATTGGATCGAGATTCATATTGGCAAAGGTGTACTCGGCGGCGTAGTACGGCGTTGCCATGTCGTAATATCCGGCGGCTACAAAAACTTTCATAAACGGATTTTTCATCATCGCGTTTCTAAGGCGGACGCTCGTGTTGGCATATTCATTATCAGCGCCGAAACTCCAGCCCGTGACGCCTCCGCCCAAAATGTAATATTCAGCATCGGTTTTGAAACCCAAATCGCGACGGACATAATCGTTAAAAGCCGCTGTATAAGGCGGACGGATTGCCGACATCGAAGGATCAAAATCAGTTCCCTCGCCTGCAGCATCTTTATTGATTCCGGTAAAACGACTGTCGAGCCGTCCGGTCGTTCGTTTTTGATCTCGGAGAAGTTCTTTGTTAAACCTGTTAAGTTCGATTCGTAAATTATTATTGTCAACAAACTGCTCCTTTAATCCGGTTAAACGCGCAAATTTATTAATCACGCTCTGCTTTTCCTGTTCGCTCAGGCGGTCGCCTTTCATCATCGCTGCAGATAATTCCCCGGATGCGAAATTTTCAGATTCGCGCAAGACCTCGCGTAAAGGTTTGGATTGCAAATCGGCGGGCAGTTTTTTGTGATACCAAGCCGTTGCAGTGTATGATGGAAAAATCAGAATATAAGGCAAATCGTTGCCGTCGGCAAATTCTAGCGTTTGGAAATTCATCACCGTTGAAATCAGCAAGATGCCGTTCAAACCGATTCCCTTTTCAAATAAATAGTTTGACAAACTTGAGGCGCGCGTCGTGCCATAGGATTCGCCGACCAAAA
>JBDTZD010000242.1:0-6617 GCA_040005335.1 Pyrinomonadaceae bacterium
TCACCGCTCTATCGTGCCGACGCGAGCGGCACGAGCAATGTTTTCTCCGGTTATCTTGCTTCTGTAAGCCCCGAATTCAAAGAAAAAATTGGGCGCGGAGTGCAGCCCGGCTGGATCACGAACGTCGGCAGCGCCGCCAAGGGCAACGAAGGTGTCATGGGTCAAGTTAAACAAACGCCTAACACCATCGGTTACGTCGAATTGACATTTGCTAAAACAAACAATCTGCCAACCGCTTTAATCAAAAACAGTTCGGGCAATTTTATTGAAGCGAATCTGGATTCCGTCAGTGCGGCGGCAGCCGAGTCAATCGGTCGAATGCCCGAAGATTTGAGAGTCGAGATTACCAATGCGGCGGGCGCTAATGCCTATCCGATTGCCAGCTATACTTATATTCTCTTGACACGCGAACAAAAAGACGCGGCAAAAGGCAAAACTCTTGTAGATTTTCTCTGGTGGGCGACGCACGACGGGCAAGCAATGGTCAAAGATTTATATTATGCTCCGCTTCCGAAAGAAGTAGTTGCCAAAGTCGAAACGCGTTTAAAACTCGTTTCAAACAACGGCAAACAGCTAAGACAGTAAACAGTAAACAGTGAACAGAAAAATGCCGAACAAAGCTTGAATCACTTTTTTTGCTCAGAACTGTTGACTGTTGACTGCTCACTATTTACTGAGAGAGTGGCAAATACCAATACCAAAGGCGATATTGTTTTTCGGGCGATTTTGCTCGCTGCTGCCGCGACGATTCTAGTCATCATGGCAGGAATGGTTTTGATGATGCTTCGTAACTCGATGCCCACCATTGAGCGTTTCGGGTTCGGGTTTTTGACGAGCAGTGATTGGAGTCCGACGCGCGGCGAATACGGTGCGCTCCCGTTTATTTACGGAACAGTCGTATCTTCGCTGATTGCGCTCGTTATTGCCGTCCCGATTTCGCTCGGCGTCGCGGTTTTCCTGACTGAACAAGCTCCGAAAAATTTGGCGCGACCAGTAGGTTTTATGGTCGAGCTGCTTGCCGCCATCCCGTCAGTCGTTTATGGATTGTGGGGAATTTTTGTTCTCGCGCCGTTTATCCGCCAATATTTAGGCGCTTTTTTGCAGAACTATTTGGGATTTTTGCCGATTTTCCAAGGGCGTCTGACCGGAATCGGAATGCTGACGGCGGGAATCATTTTGGCCATCATGGTAACGCCGATTATTACGTCGGTCGTTCGCGATATTCTCGAATCCGTCCCGACCTCGCAGCGAGAGGCAGCGCTCGCGCTCGGCGCAACCAAATGGGAGGCGACTCGAATCGTGTTGTCAAACGCGGCTTCCGGCATTGCCGGAGCAGTTATTTTAGGCTTGGGACGCGCGCTCGGCGAGACGATGGCGGTCACGATGGTGATCGGCAATGTTCCCCAAATTTCCGGCTCAATATTCGAACCGGCAAATACGATTGCCTCAGTGCTGGCGGCAAATTTTGCCGAAGCGCGTGATCCACTTTATCTAAGCGCGTTAATCGAAATCGGGCTGATCCTGTTTCTAGTAACTTTTACTGTTAACGCGATGGCAAAATTGCTGGTCGCGGGCGTCACTGGCGGATCTCCAAGCAAACAATAACCGACGATGGAAAACCAGGCAATTAAAAGTCAAAACATTCTCGCGCTTGAGCAAGATAAGCGGCGCAAACGGCAACTTGTCAGCAGCTTGATGACCGGCTTAACGGCGGCTTGTGCTTTCTTTGCAATTGCAATTTTGATCATCATTTTAGGTTATATTGCCTTTCAGGGAGTAACATCGCTCAGTTTTCAGTTTTTGATTGACACGCCGAAACCTGTCGGTGAAGGCGGCGGAATCGGTAACGCCATTGTCGGATCGCTCCTGATGACACTGCTTTCGTGCGCGATCGGTTTGCCGCTCGGCATTGCCGCCGGTATTTATCTGGCGGAATTCGGCAACGGTTTTTTTGGGAAAACCGTCCGCTTTGTCGCCGATACAATGACCGGAATTCCTTCGATTATCGTCGGAATTTTTGTGTTTACGATTTTTGTGCTCCCAATGGGCAGACAATCGGGTTTGGCGGGCGGTGTGGCGCTGGCGATTATCATGATTCCGATTGTCGCCCGGACGACCGAAGAAATGATTCGGCTGGTGCCGCAAGCGATGCGCGAGGGCGCGCTCGCGCTCGGCGCACCGCAGTGGCGCGTGACAGTTGATATTGTGCTGCCGGCGGCGATTCCCGGGATTGCGACGGGCGCAATGCTTGCTATCGCTCGCGTTTCGGGCGAAACCGCGCCGCTGCTCTTTACTGCGCTCAACAGCCGTTTTTACAATTTCTTTCTTGATCAACCGATGGCTTCGCTGACGGTGCAAATTTACAATTATGCAACCGGACCTTTTGACGTCGAACATCGGATGGCTTGGGCCGCGACCTTGGTCTTGATGACGCTGATTTTAATTATCAATATTACCGTCCGCTACCTGACGCGGCGGCGATTTTAAGTGTCTTTTACAGATAGTTAAGAATGATTTAACAAAAAGTTCTGAATTTAAAGTTAATTTTGTAATGTTCCGGCAACAAGTTTTGTTGTAAATTACTAACAGACACGCTTTTAATTTTCGACATGAATCTTGAAACACAAGTTGCGACCAGAGAAAAAAGCGGGCAGCAACAACAGCAGCAGTCGCTTGCCGCTCTGGAATCGCAGCCACAAATGCAAAACGGCGTAAATGCTCACGAAAGCAAAATCAGCATCCGTGATTTGAATTTTTTTTACGGCAAAGCGCAAGCTTTATATCAAATTTCGCTTGAAATTCCCGAACGCGAAGTGATGGCTTTTATCGGTCCATCGGGCTGCGGTAAATCCACGTTTTTGCGAACGCTGAACCGGATGAACGATACAATTCCCGGCACGAGGGTCGAAGGGACGGTCGAGATTGACGGCAACAGCATTTACGAATCAAACACGGATGTCGTCTCGCTCAGGCGAAAAGTGGGAATGGTTTTTCAAAAGTCGAATCCGTTTCCAAAATCAATTTTCGAGAACGTCGCCTACGGCATTCGGATTAACCGAATGGCGACAAATAAAGCTGATTTAGAGGCTCGCGTCGAAAAAGCTCTGTCAAACGCCGCGCTCTGGAACGAGGTCAAAGATCGTTTAAACGCTTCGGCTTTCGGGCTTTCCGGCGGTCAACAGCAGCGTCTCTGTATTGCTCGCGCACTGGCGGTTGAACCTGAAGTTGTTTTGATGGATGAACCCGCCTCGGCTCTTGATCCGATTGCGACGCAGAAAATCGAAGAACTAATCGTCGAACTAAAAAAGAATTACACTATTGTCATTGTGACGCACAATATGCAGCAGGCTGCTCGCGTCTCAGATCAAACAGCGTTCTTTTTGCTTGGCAAACTCATCGAAGTCAATCCGACCAAGAAAATTTTTGAAAATCCGGATCAACAGACAACGGAGGATTACATCACGGGAAGATTTGGTTAAAACGGCTTTTGGTCTTTGGCTTTCGGGCTTCGGTTTTGAATTTTGTTAGTAGATTTTTATAACCAAAAACCAAAAACCAAAGACCTAAGACCAAATTTGCAAATGGAACATCGGTTATTAGACAAACAATTAAACACTTTACGCGACAAGCTGCTTTTATTGGGCGGCGAGGCTGAAACCGCGCTTCAAAGAGCGATGCGCTCGCTGATTGACCGCGACAGCGAATTGGCGCGAGAGGTTCTTAAAAACGACGATAAGATTGACAGCCTCGAACTTGAGATTGACCGCCTTAGCGTTGACGTTCTGGCGCTGCAGCAACCGGCGGCGAGAGATTTACGTTTTGTTATCTCGGTAGCGAAAATCACGCCGATTCTTGAACGGATTGCCGATCACGCCTGTAATATCGCGCGCGCCGCGATTGAACTCAACGATGAGCCGCAACTAAAAAATTATGTTGATCTGCCGCAAATGGAGAAACACGCTTCAAAAATGCTGCGCGAAGCTCTCGACGCTTTTACTACTTATAATGCAGAACAAGCTCGCCAAATCATTCTTCAAGACGAAGCAATTGACGAAATTTATCATCGCGTTTTCGACGATTTGATCGAAATTATGGTTGACAATCCGCAAACAACCAATCGTGCTGCGAGGCTTTTATTTGTCGCTAAACATATTGAGCGCATCGGTGATTATGTCAAAGACATTTGCGAACTAACGGTTTACATGAAAGAAGCCGCATTTATCAAACACTCGAATTAGTTCAGAGTTCAAAGTTTAAAGTTCAAAGTCATATTAATTTGAACCTTGAACCTTGAACCTTGAACCTTGAACCTTGAACCTTGAACTGAAAATATGTCATCACAAGTTCTAATTATCGAAGATGATCCCGATATTGCCGAAAGCCTGCGTTACAATCTCGAACGCGAAGGATTAAAAGCGCAGGTTGCCGAAACGGGCGAAAAAGGTTTGCAGGCGGCGCTGGATTCAAACGGAGCCCCGGCGCTGATTTTGCTGGATTTGATGCTGCCCGGAATGAACGGCATCGAATTGTGCCGTCGCCTGCGACGCGAACCGGCAACCAGAAGGACTCCGATTATAATGCTGACGGCAAAATCTTCGGAAGTTGATCGCGTGACCGGCTTGGATATTGGCGCGGACGATTATATCACGAAGCCATTCAGTCCACGCGAACTGATTGCCAGAGTCCGCGCCGTGCTGCGACGGACTGACGAAAGTTCGGTGCCGCGCTACGAAGATGGTCAGATGACGATTGATTTCGCAGATATGCGGGTTCTCTGCACGGGCGAAACCGTCAGGCTCACGCGCAAAGAATTTGCCTTATTAGCGGCTCTGGCGCGCAACATCGGACGCGTGGCGACTCGTCAGCAGCTGCTCGACAATGTTTGGGGTTACCAATATTTCGGTGATACGCGAACGCTTGACGTTCACATTCGCCGCCTGCGGCAAAAATTAGGCGGCTGCGGCGACTGTATCGAAACAGTAGTCGGCGTCGGTTACCGCTTTGCCGGCTGCGGCGACAAAAGGCGCGAAGAATAAAAATCTTTAATTAGCAGCGGGTTAAAAACCCGCCTTTTAGTTTCCGTGCGCTCTTTGCTTTTCATAGTTTTGTTAATTGTTTCAGGCGTTATGGCGGCTTTCGCCCTGCAACCGGAAAATATTTTGTGGTTGATTATTGCAGCAGTAGTCGGCTTGCTGCTGGGCTTTTGGTTGTTTCGGCAAGATGCGGTTCAAGATCCGGGAAGGACACCCAAATTACCGGAAAATCCAATAAACGAGCTGTCAGAGTCATTTTCGCAGCACGCTTTGCTGACGGCAATGGTGTCGAGTCTGCGTGAAGGAATGATTATCGTTGGCGAAGAAATGCGCGTTATCGGCTCGAATCCCGCAGCAAATCTGATTTTTTCGCATGTCGAATTACCGCTCGAAGGCAAACGCCTGACGGAGCTGACGAGAAATTTCTCAGTTCATCAAGCGTTTGAAGTCGCCTTCAAAAATGGAGAGCGCAGCGAAATCAACATCGAAACACGCGGCGACGACAAACGTACTTTTGATTTGCAGGTCGCGCCGCTCAATTTTGAAAACGAGCTGCCGCACACGGCAATCGGCATTTTCTACGATGTCTCGCAGCTTGAACGATTCGAAAAAATTAGACAGGAATTTCTCTCGAACGTCTCGCACGAGCTTCGCACTCCGCTGACATCAATTCTCGCTTTTGTCGAAACGCTCGAAGACGGCGCGATTAACGACGCAGAAAACAATTTGCGTTTTCTCTCCGTAATTCGCAAAAACGCCGAGCGGATGAACCGCTTAATTAATGACATTCTGGAACTGTCGGCAATCGAAGCCGGCAAAGTGACGGTCGAAGCGATGGAAGTTAATCTGGCGCTTCTGGTCGCCGACGTCGCCGATAATCTAGCCGCCAAAGCCGCCGCCGCCAACATTGAGATCATTAACCGAGTGCCGACCGAAGCAACAGTTTTCGCGGATGTTGACCGGCTTGAACAAATGCTCACCAATCTGATTGACAACGCGGTTAAATTTAACCGTGCGGGCGGCAGTGTGACGGTCAGCTATTTAGCCAATGGCAATCGCGATTGCATCATGGTTGCGGACACCGGCGAAGGCATTTTGCCGGAACACGCCGAACGGATTTTCGAGCGTTTTTACCGAGTTGACCGCGCCCGCACGACACGCGAAATCGGCGGTACTGGTTTAGGATTAGCGATTGTCAAACATCTCGCCCGCTTGCACGGAGGCGAAGCAAGTGTTATCTCACAACTCAATAAAGGTTCAACATTCACCATCGAGTTGTTAAAGAAGAGCGCAGTTTAGTTTTTCAATAATTCATTATAATGTCGGTTAAATAAATTTACATGATGTCCATTAAATTTATTTAACCGACATTATAAATTGTTTGTATAGAATAATTGGACTAAATAAATTTAAAAAAGTAGGCTATTGAGTTGTGAATAAGAAGACAGTTAAATATATTTAACTGACTTGGTTGTCGGTTAAATAGAAAGTTATGTTTCACGCTCTGAGATTTGGCAAATGCTTATGGAATTGAACGCTCAACGCTTCGCTCTCTGATGAAACTTGCGTCTTCGCAACGCTAGC
>JBDTZD010000262.1:0-6617 GCA_040005335.1 Pyrinomonadaceae bacterium
TGAATCCTAAACTTTTTGCCGTTTCCAAAACGCGCCGAGATTGCTCTAAATTAAAAGCATTTCGTTCGCAAAAAACGTCGCAAAAAAATGGTGTCTTATCCAGAGCGAAATGTAAATCACGATACCAATTCATTGCCATCGGCAGCATTTCCCGGCAAATCAAATCAACATAATCATCCGCTCGGCTTTGGACTTTTGACTTCGGACTTTTGACTTCTTTGAATTCGGGCGGAATTGCGTGAGCGGCGAGAAATGTCGGAACTAGGTCAAGAAAATGCGTCTGATCAAGTTCAGCAATTACGTCGAGCATTTTTAGCTCGGTTGCAGTCTCTAAACCATAACCGGTTTTGACTTCGGCGGTCGTTGTTCCCAAAGCCAGCATTGCGTCCAGCCGGCGTCGCGTTTGTTCCGACAAATCGCTTTCGGTGGCGACACGGGTTTGATTAACCGTGGAAATAATGCCGCCTCCGCCCGCCAGAATTTCGAGATAATCCGCACCCTTAATTTTAAGTTCAAATTCATCGAGCCTGTTTCCGGCAAAAACAATATGCGTGTGACAATCAACAAAACCGGGCATGATGGTTTTGCCTGAAGCATCAATTATTGTTTCGGTTTGAAAGTTTTGACCGATTTCCCGGCTCGTCCCGACCGCGCGGATTTTTCCTTGGTCAATTGCCACCGCACCGTTTTCAATCAAGCCGATATCAGACATTTCCGCACCGCGTTTCGGTTTACCGGCAGAAGCACAAGTAATGAGCTGAGCTGCGTTACGGATTATTAAATCAACTTTCATTTGTGAACTCGGATTGTGGAGCAACAGGTTTTTTAATGATTTGGTGCGGCTCCCGCCGGAGAGAGCGAGTTGACCGCATCATGTGCGGTTGGATGCACGTCCGGCAAAAAGTAAAACAAAATGCCCAAAATTGCGTAAACTGAAAGCAATTGCAGCCCTTCAATCCAATTACTCTCACCGTCCGAGCAGATTTGCTGGACGATTAAAATCGAAGCGATTACGGCGACGACTTCCGGGATGGTAAATTCAAGATTCATTGGTCTGCCAAACAAATAAGAAGCAAAAAGCAGGACGGGAGCGACGAAAAGGGCGATTTGCAAACTTGATCCAAGCGCGATGCTCAGAGATAAATCCATTTTATTGCGAATTGCCATTAAAACGGCGGATGAATGTTCGGCGGCGTTGCCGATGATTGCGACGACGATCACGCCGACGAAAACTTCGGTAAAACCAAGCGCCCCGCGGGCGGCTTCGACTGCTCCGACAAGAAATTCGGAAATCAATGCGACAAAACCTGTAGCTATCAATAAAACCAAAATAGCTTTGCGGCGCGACCAATGATCGCCGGATTCTTCCTCTTCATGACCAACTTCCTGCGCGCAACCCTGCAGCGCTTCGCCGACAAACAGCCCTTTGTGCGTGACAAGAGAGAAATAGAGCGTAAAAGCGTAAGTGACAACCAGAACGATGGCAATGGCAAGCGATAAATTTTGTTCTTTGGCCGGCGTCCATCCCCCCTGCGCGACTGGAACTTGAACGGCAACTTGGTGGAAAATGCTTGGAATCAGTAAGCCTATCGCAGCTAAAGTCAGAGCTGTCGCCGTCATGCTCGCTGCAGTTTGATTAAACTTTTGCTCTTTAAATTTTGCGCCGCCAGCCAGCATTGATAACCCTAAGACGAGCAGCATATTGCCGATAATTGAACCCGTAATCGAGGCTTTAACCACGCCCTCTAAACCTCTGGAGAGCGCAAACAGAGCAATGATCAGCTCTGCCGCGTTGCCAAAAGTCGCATTCAGTAACCCGCCGATGCCTTGCCCGAGATGCTCCGCTAGATGTTCGGTCGCTTTTCCCATCCAGCCCGCGAGCGGGATGATTGCCAAACACGACACGATAAAAAGAGCCGTCGGATTATTAAGCGCCGGAATAAACCTAAGCGCAATCGCAACGGGAACAAAAATCAAGAGCCAATCCAAAGAAGGTTTTAACCAGGAAGAAGCTGAAGCCGTATTTTCCGCCATATTGTTTTTAAAAATTTTGCCAATCCCTCTCTAATGCTAATCGCGTCCAACACCGAGCGCGTCAGCAACGCGGTTGATGTAATTAAACCATGACGCAATCAGCGTAATTTGCAAAATTGCCGTGTCATTAAATCCGGCGGCACGCATTTGCGTGTGATATTCGGGCGTAATCCGCGTTGCGTCCTTTGTGAGCTGCACAACGTAATCACACATTACGCGTTCGGCTTCGGTAATCGGCGCAGTCTTGTAATTTTCGCGCAAAGCCGCGACTAAATTTTCATCAAGTGTTGACCGACGCAGAAACTCCGCGTGAGATTCCACTCAGTAATGGCACCGATTGGTGACAGAAACAAGCGTCGCAATCATTTCATGCTGTCTTCTCTCGAGCGGCAAATCCGGCGACATCAGCGCGCTGAACTCAGCAAAGGCGTGATACATCGCATCGGGAATCAATGTGTGTGATTCGACAATTGATTCTTCTGTTCCGGTAACTCCGGCGGTCGAAGCAGCATATTCAATCGGATAAGCTGCGCGCACTTCAGTTAACATTTTGAGCAGTTTTTCATCTGCTTCAGCAGGCGGAATCGTTTTAATCCAAGCCATTTTTAAAGTTTCCTTTCCTAGCGAAGAATAAATAGTAAACGGGCAAGCCGAGCAAGACAACTGCTGTCCCCAGTATTGTTTGAAACGGATTACGCATCGCAATCAAAATCAATACGATTGCCGTTAATCCAAGAAAAACGAGCGGCGGCAGAGGAAAGAGCGGCGTCCGGTAACCATCAAAAGTCTGTTTCCTGATTTTAAACAGCCCGGCGACGGTCAAACCGATAAATAACACGACGATAAAGAAAAAGTAGGAAAGAATCTGTTCAAACGTGCCCAGCAAAATCAGAATCGAAGCCAGCAAAACTTGGACGAGCGTGGCGCGATGCGGAGTGTTCAAGCGAGGATGAAGCTGGGCTATCGAATTAAAAAACAAACCGTCTTGCGCCATCGCATAATAAACGCGGGGTGAGACCATCAGATAAGCGACCAGAGTTCCCAAAACCGAGACAATGACAATTAGCGCGAGCACTTGGCCGCCTGTCTGCCCGAAAAGAGCCTCACCGGCCTGCGCCGCAAAAGTTACATCGCTTGTGACTCGTTCGAGCGGCACGAGATAGAGGAAAACCGCGCTCGTTAAAATGTAAATTAGAGTTAAAATCAAAACGCCGATTGTCAACGCGCGCGGCAAATTCTTTTGCGGATTCTTGATTTCACCCGCCAGGCGCGAAACTTCCCACCAGCCCGCAAAAGCAAAAAACGCTCCGACAATCCCGCCCGCCAAAGCTCCAAAGACGTCGGGGGGCGCGGCAAAAAAAGGAGTAAAATTCCCCCAGTTGCCAAGACCTCCGGCAAAACCGTAAACGACGATAAAAAAAAGCGTTCCGACCTTTAAAACCGTTAGAGTTTTAAGCAGATTGGCGCTGATTCGCGCACCCAAAATATTGATGACAGCTACAATCAGAATCGCCGTAATCGCTAATATTTGTTTACCAATGGGCGAAAGGGGAACAAGATAATCAAAATAACCCGCGAGCCCCACTCCAAAAATAGCGGTCAGCCCAGGATCAAGCACGAGCAGCACCATCCAGCCGTAAAGAAACGCGAGCGGTTTCCCAAAAGCTTCGCGCAAATAAACGTAAGATCCGCCCGCAGCAGGAAATCGCGCGGAAAGTTCGCCGTAACAGAGAGCGCCGCAGAGCGCCATCGCGCCCATCACAAGCCACACGACGAGCAGCCAAAAAGGCGACGAAACAGCTTTTGCCATCCCCGCCGGAGTTAGAAAAATTCCGACGGCAATGACTTGTCCGACAATTAGCGAAACAGCTGTCCAGAGTCCAAATTGCCGCTTCAATTGCATAAGCAGAAATTAGCCGCGAGACAAACACGAAGTTAGACAAAATATTTTTTATTTTCGTGCCTTTTCGCGTTTGTTCGCGGCTAAAAACTTAAAAGGAAAAGCGCGCGGCAAGCTGGAAAGCGCGTGGTCCGCCCGAACCGAAAACGCCGCCTGCTGTCGTCACGGGTTGACCAAATGTCGGAGTTCCCAAAACATTTCCAAAACCGGAATAGTTCGTGTTGGAATTTCCCAGGATATTTGTTGTGTTAAAAACATTAAAGATTTCAACAACCGGCTCCAGACGAAAACGCTCCTTAAAGGTAAAAACTTTTGAGATACGCAGATCGAGCGAGCTGAAATTATCGGTAAAACGCGCATTTGCCGGAGCGAGCGCAAGCGGAGCGCCGTTAAAGCGAAAGCCGCCGGCATTTAGTTGGCTAATAAACTGATTAAGCTCAGCGGCATCTTTGATAATTCGCCCGCCCGCATTGCGCTGCAAATTAGGCAGTCGCGATGAAGCGTCAGGCAGTAAAATATCAGTGGGAACGCCGGAAGCCACGGTTAAAATCGGCGACAAGCGAAAACCAAACGGCATCTCAACCGTCCCGGCAAAAGTAAAGCGATGACGCTGGTCGTTTGGAGTCGGTCCGAATTCGAGCCGCAAATTGTTTGGATCGAGCGGACCGTTTGAAAACGGAATCTGATCGTCGTTAGCGTAATTCAACGATTTGGAAAGCGTATAAGCGGCGCGGAAACTAAATTGGTTTGATAAACGTTTTTCGACGCTCAAAAGCAAGCCGTCGTAAAAAGTTTTGACGCTTGATTCAAGGTTGACCACGCGGTCGGGTCCACCGACTACCGGATTAAAAACCGCGCCGATTGTGCGCCCGATGATGAAATGTGTGCCAAAGTTGTGTAAATAATCCGCGCGTAAAACGAAGTCTCTGGCAAATTCCCATTGCAGACCGAGATTTGATTGCTGAATCATCGGGTTTTGCAAATTGTTGTCAATAATGTTGATGCCGGAAGCGCCCGCGCCGGTTAGAATAAAGCCCGAAAAAGGATTTTGCACGGTCGGAGCGCCGGGCACAAATCTGCCGTTTTGGTCAAGAAAAATCGGCTGGCCGTTTGGAGCGGTCAAGGCATTTCCGGCGCGCACAGCAATCGGCAGCGCGCGTCCGTCAAGCCCGCGTTCGAGCGTAATCAGTTCCAAAGTTACACGGTCGTAATAAATTCCGTAACCGCCGTGAAAACTTAGTTTGTCCTTAAAAGCCGAGTAATTAAAACCGATGCGCGGCGCAAAATTGTTTGAGTCTCGCTGGCGGTCTCCCTGATAAAACGAGGCAACGAGCGGATTAATGTCGCCGTAGCCGGAATTATTTTTGACGTTCGTATCAACTTCGTAACGCAACCCGAGATTAAAGGTCAGTTTACGCGACACGCGCCAATCGTCTTGAGCGAAAAAAGCAAAGTAGTTGTTATTAATTTTGGGCAGGTTTAGATCGCGATCAGGAAACTGGCTTCTGAGTGTGACGGCAAAAAGTAAATCATTATCGTTAATTTGCCCGTCGCCGTTACGGTCGGCACTGGCAAAATCTTCAACAAATTCGATTCGACCCTGCCGGAAAACTCCGAGGAAAGCGCTTGAAGTAACGTGCTGGAATTCGCCGCCAAATTTTAATGTGTGCGCGCCGAAAATAGCCGTCAGCGCGTCGCTAAATTGCAGGCGATTCTGCTTTGTCCCCTGCGGCACGCGAAAACTTGAGCCGTCTAAAATACTAGGGAAAGTAAACTGCGTTCCGTCCACAGTCGGCTTCGTCTCATTATTAAAATCATTGAGACTAAAGCTAAATTCATTAATCATTCGCGGTGAAATGACGTTTGACCAATTTGCCATCAGCGCGTGAAAGCGGTTTTGCAAATTCTGTTGGTAAGAAGCTGAACCGATTGCTCGGTCTAATTTGCTTGAATCGGTGGCATCAACATCTTCAAATGAATAACGGAAATTTACCCGGTTGGCATCGTTTGCCAGGTAATCAATTCTGCCGTTAAAAAGCGAATCTTTAAGCGGCGCGGAAGCAAACCCCCGAGTAATTCGCTGATTGGTCACATCGCGAATACCGACCAGAGCAGCGCCACTTTGATTGCGGTGTTCAAACGCCCCAAAAGCGAAAAGTTTGTCTTTAATAATGGGTCCGCCAAGCGTAAAAGAATATTGCTGACGATCAAAAGGCGGCGCTGGCAAATTGCGGTCATAAGTTGCGGGCAGACCTTGAAGTCGTTTGTCTCGTTCAAAAAATGAAATTGAACCGTGCAGGGTGTTTGTCCCTGATTTGGTGACAACGTTAATAACGGACGAACCGGAACGCCCGTATTCGGCGGAAAAACGATTGGTCGCGACCTGAAATTCCTGAACTGCGTCTTGGGAAATGTTAATGAGCGAACCGCCGACGACATCATCGTTATTATCAGTTCCGTCAATCATTACATTTCCCCCGCGCCCTAGTTGGCCGGCTGAAGAAATCAAAACCGTGTTTGATTTGGTCGGATCAAAATTTGGGGCAGGCGCATTTCCCGGAGTTAACAGCGCAAGTTCGAGAAAATTACGTCCGTTAAGCGGCAGATTTTCAATTTCTTTAGTTTGAATAACCGCATCAATCTTTGACGTTTGCGTGTCAACCAAAGGCATTTCAGCAATTAA
>JBDTZD010000112.1:0-1993 GCA_040005335.1 Pyrinomonadaceae bacterium
CTGCTACGACAACCATAAAATCAGTAATTTCGTTGTAATCAGAGGCTGAGTCGTATTCAAATTCAGCGCCGAACGCGCCCAAATTGCGTCCACCGAGCGAAACGGGAACGCAAACGCAACTCGTTTCCAAATTCCGGTTGATTTCAAAAGCCGCTGCAAAAGATGGTTCGAGACTGGTGCGGGGAATGACGACAGATTTGCCGCTCTCAAAAACCGTTCCGATAAAACTTTTTTCGGCTTTATTTTCGAGCCGGCGAAATTCTACGATAGTAAAATTGTTGGTAGCGAAAGGCTGTAGTTTTTCGTTGGCGGCATGAAACAAGACGACAAAGCTGCGCAGAAAACCGGCCTCGTCGCGCAAAACATCCAGCGCGCGGGCAAAAGCCGTTTTCGGACTACCCGCGCCGGAGAGCGCATCGCCGATTTTACTTAAAATTTTCAGCGATTGTTCGCCAAATTTATGGTTTGTTGGGTTCATCTTTGCAACACAGTATAAAATGCCCGAATGCAGCGAATCTTTCAATTCGAGATTAATGAGCCTCCGGCGGAAAAACGCCTTGATCGTTTTTTGTATTCAAAGATTGGCTTAGTTAGCCGAATGTTTTTGAAGAATTTAATCGAGCAGAACGCTTGTCTGGTGAACGGCGTGCCAAAACCCGGCGGCTACAAACTAAAGAACGGCGACCAAATCGTAATCGAGTTTGACGATGCGACCGCCACGGCGATGACGCCCGAAAACATCCAGCTCGACATCGTTTTTGAAGACGAGGAAATTATCGTCCTGAATAAACCCGCCGGAATGCTTGTTCACCCGACGAAAAACGTCAAAAATGGAACGCTCTCAAACGCTCTAGCTTTCTATCTGAACAATTCGCAGAATAATGAAGTAGCCGAAAATCAGTTCGAATCCAAAATCCAAAATCCAAAATCCAAAATAACTGTCCGTCCCGGTCTGGTTCACCGCTTGGACAAACAAACTTCCGGTTTAATGCTGGTGGCAAAAACGGCGCGCGCTTTGCGAATTCTGTCCGCGCATTTTGAGCGAAAGTTAGTTAAGAAAATTTATCTCGCAGTTGTCGAGGGCATCGTTTCAGAGGACGCGGGAATTATTAGCGCCCCCATCGGCAGAGTCGAAGAAAAACCGCATTGGCGCATTATGCCTGAAGGCAAAAAAGCTGAAACTAACTTTCGGACGCTCCGAAGACGAGCTGAAACAACTTTGCTTGAGCTTGAACCTGTGACCGGGAGAACAAATCAGCTGCGAATCCACTGTGCCGAGCTAGGGCATCCGATTGTCGGCGATGAATGGTACGGCGCGAAACAATCCGCACGATTGTGTCTGCACGCGGCGAAATTATCGTTTTACCATCCAAACGGAGGTTGGCTCACCTTTGAAAGCGAATTGCCTTTGGATTTCGCCAAATGATGTCTCAAACAATTTGTCGGACAATTGCGTTTTAACGAAGCCAAATCGAATCTCGCTTCGTAATGTCATCTATCATCAACTGTTTTGCAAGCCTTATTTGCTGATTCGTCCGCCAGCTTTTGCGCTTCGGCGTTGGCGTTTGTTTTCGGTTTGATAATGTCCGTGACGCAAACGTTTTTGGCAGTGATTTTGCTGACGACTAAATACGAAGTCATTTGATTGGGATTATCGGGATTTTCGCTGGCGTTAAATCTGACAATCAAAGCAAGGGGTGTAATCTTGCCTTTTTTCGTCAATACTCGCCATTCGGCTTTGTCTCCAACAGCGGAAAAAGCGCTGGAAACGTTTGTCCATAAACTCAGCTCATACTTTTTTTTGCCGGGCGTGATGACGTTAATCGTCTGCCGCAAATCGCCTTCGATAAGTTCCAGTTTGTAACCGCCAGTTCCCGGACATCTGCCGCGGTAATAACCGGATTCTTCTACGTTTAGCTCAATAGTTTTACATTGCTTATCTGCAAGAGTGGTATAAACAGAAGTAATTTTTTGTTTTTGAGCGAGGGCGTTG
>JBDTZD010000089.1:0-6589 GCA_040005335.1 Pyrinomonadaceae bacterium
GAATTAAATGAAAATATTAGTTACAGGTTCGAGCGGTCTAATCGGGTCGGAAGCCGTCGCTTTTTTTGACGAACGCGGTTACGAAGTTTTCGGCATTGACAATAACATGCGCCGGGTTTTCTTTGGCGAGCAGGGCGATACAACTTGGAATCTTAACCGCCTCCGACAAAAAACCAAAAATTTTACACATCATGATTTGGACATCCGCGACCGCGAAAACGTCTTTAAGTTCTTTCAGGAAAACGAGTTTGATGTGATTATTCACTGCGCCGCGCAGCCTTCGCATGACAAAGCGCGGGATATTGCCCTCATTGATTTTGACGTCAACGCCGTCGGAACTGTCAATCTGCTTGAAGCCACTCGACTCCATCGCCCTGAAGCCGTTTTTATTCACGTCAGCACCAATAAAGTTTACGGTGACAGCCCGAACGAGCTGCCGATGACTGAACTTGAAACGCGCTGGGATTACGCCCACTCAAAAGATTACAATGGAATCAATGAGCATTGCCGGATTGACCAAACGCTGCACTCGCTTTTTGGCGCGTCAAAAACCGCCGGAGACGTGATGGCGCAGGAATACGGGCGTTATTTCGGAATGAACGTCGGAATTTTTCGCGGCGGTTGTTTAACTGGACCCTCGCATTCAGGCGTCGAGCTGCACGGATTTTTGTCGTATCTCGTCAAACAAATCGTGTCGGGCGGTCATTACACGATTTTCGGTTACAAAGGCAAACAGGTGCGCGATCAAATTCATAGCTTCGACGTGATCAGAGCGTTTGAAGAATTTATCAAAAATCCGCGTCCCGGAGAAGTTTACAATCTCGGCGGTGGGCGCGACAATAGCGCTTCGATTCTCGAATGTATCCAGATGGTTGAAGAGATGACGGGCAAAAAGCTTGATTTGACTTACTCAGAGGAAAACCGAATCGGCGATCATATCTGTTACATCAGCGATTTGAGCAAATTAAAAAGCCATTTTCCAAATTGGGGTATTACGCGCGATTTGCCGACTATTTGCAAAGAAATCGTTGCCGCTCAAACCAGCAAAGCCGCTGGAGCTTAAGGTTTTATGAAAAAAGATTCCTCCGAAAAATTGCCTTTGGTTTCGGTTGTCACGCCTGCCTTTAACCAAGGAGTTTTTCTGCGCGACACGATTGAAAGCGTTTTAGCGCAAGATTATCCGAATATCGAACTTTATGTAATTGACGACGGTTCGACCGATGAAACCCCGAACATTCTGGCTGAGTACGACGGCCGAATTAAATGGGAATCACACCAAAACATCGGTCAAACGCCGACAATTAACAAAGGCTGGAGCCTGACGAGCGGCGAGATTGTCACCTGGCTCAACTCCGACGATACTTTTTTGCCAGGCGCGGTCAAAACCGGAGTCGAATATTTAATCAATCATCCCGAAACCGGAATTGTTTTTGGCGATACTTTGTTTACTGAAGCCGATGGGACGCCGCTTGACAAAACTTTTCGCAACATGGTTTTCAATTATGAAAAATTTGTCACCAGTTGCGAAAATCCAATTCCGCAGCCTTCCGCATTCATTCGTCGTGCTGTCGTTGAAAAGGTCGGCAATCTTGATGCTAAATTTTATTATTTTATGGATTGGGACTTTTGGCTGAGAGCCGGTCTGCATTTCAAAATTGATTATATTGCCGAAGTGCTTTCAACTTATCGGCTACATGCCGAATCGAAAAGCGTTTCACAAGCTAAAAAAGCCGCACCGGAATTGGAATATATGTATCGCAAATATTTTTCTGCGGATGATTTGCCCGCAGAAATCAAAAATTTAAAAAAAACTGCGATGATGAATATGTATTTCACAACCGGCGGTTATTACCTGCAAGGCAACGACAAAAAGAAAGCGTCTGAAATGGCGGTCAAAGCCGTCAAACAAAATCCGGCTGGCGCAGTTATGCCGCAGAGTCTGCATAAATTTATGTATTGCATGTTTAGCGCGTCAACTTTTTATCAAAAGGCGCGCGCAGCTTACGGCAAGCTGAAGCGATAAAATGCCGTTCGTCGAACAATATATGAATCAACCACCTGCTCTAGCAATTTCACTGGTGATTCCTCTGCGCGACGAAGCTGATTCAATCGCAGCTCTTGTTGATTCAATTAACCGCCAAACCTATCAACCGTCAGAAATTGTTTTGGTAGATGGCGGTTCGACTGACAAAACAATTGACTTGGCACGCGAATTTACAAAAGGTGACCAACAGTTTCGCATTATCGAAGCCGGAGATGCGACGCCGGGGCGCGGGCGCAATGTCGGCGCGGCCAATGCGAAATCTGAATGGATCGCGTTTACGGATGCCGGAATTCGGTTAGAAACAAATTGGCTCGAAGAATTGGTAAAAATCTGGCGGCAAGATGAAACGATTGATGTCATTTACGGCAATTATGAGCCGGAAGAAAACACTTTTTTTGAAAGATGCGCAGCTCTAGCTTACGTCTCGCCAAAAACAATCAAAAACGGGGAACTTTGGCGCGGACAATTTATCGCTTCGTCGCTGATGCGTCGCGAAGTTTGGCAAAAAGTCGGCGGTTTTCCAGATTTGCGAGCGGCGGAAGATTTAATTTTCATGGAAAATATAGAAAAGCAAAACTTCCGAATTGGTTGCGCACCGCGCGCCGTTGTTTGGTGGAAATTGAGACCAACACTTGGCAGTACCTTTCAAAAGTTTGTTTTGTACTCAAAACACAATGTTTGGGCGCGTCGCGAACAATATTGGCATTACGGGGTTCTGCAGCAATATTTGGTTGTCGCGCCTTTTTTCGTTCTTGCTTTGCTTCACAGTTGGCTATGGTTGATGGCGCCGTTTTTGTGGCTGTCCGCGCGAACGTTTAAATCAATTTGGACGAAACGCTCGGGTAAAAATTTGATATGGATGTTTAATCCCTTTCAGTTTCTCACAATTGCTTTTCTGCTTTTGACGATTGACGCGGCGACTTTTATCGGTTGGGCGCAAGCGTTGACGACCAAACCGCCCACTGTTTCCACGTCTGAAGCAACTTCTTGAATTTTAAAGCTCTTGTTTTTTTATGTCATTAGCTCACACTCTTTATCTGTGTTATTTCGGTTTACGCGAACCGCTGGTTCAAACACAGGTGTTGCCGTACTTAAGAGAGCTTCGAGAAATCAATATTAAAATCAGCTTGCTCACCTTTGAGCCTGATTTTAAAGCAAAATGGAGCAGGAATGAGATTGATAAACAAAAACGCGAACTAGCTGCCGAAGACATTGATTGGTATTGTTTGCCGTATCATAAACGACCATCGGTGCCGGCGACCGCTTTTGATATTGCCAATGGAGCGCGTTTTGCCCGCCGCATGATTCGGGACAAAGGCGTTAACATTCTGCACGCCCGCGTTCACGTTCCCGCAATGATGGGAGCGATTGCTAAGAATTTGAGCGGCGGCAGAGTCAAGTTGTTGTTTGATATTCGCGGATTTATGCCGGAAGAATACACGGACGCCGGCGTTTGGCAGGCAAACAGCCCACTCTACCGAAACGTAAAAAAGATTGAAAAGTGGCTTTTAGCAAAATCCGACGCTTTTGTAGTTTTGACCGAAAAGGCGCGTCAGATACTTTTTCCGGAAAGCGCCGCCAGCGGTTTTGAAAAGATGAACAGACCGGTTGCAGTGATTCCCTGCTGCGTTGATTTAAAAAGATTTGAAGCGGTAACGGGCGCGGCGCGGCGCGAGGTTCGCCAACAGCTAAACCTTGCCGGACGACGAGTAATCATTTATGTCGGCGCGCTCGGCGGTTGGTATTTAACCGAGGAAATGGCGGATTTTCTGGCTGTGGCAAAGGAACAAAATCAAAAAACGTTTGCCCTTGTTTTAACACAAAGTCCGACCGAAATGATTGCGCCGCTCCTGCGCGCTCGCGGCTTTGCCGAAACGGATTTTCTCGTGACCAAAGTTTCGCCGCGCGAAATACCGCGTTATTTGAGCGCGGCGGACGCGGCGCTTAGTTTTATTAAACCTTGTTTCTCAAAATTATCTTCGTCTCCGACTAAAATCGCCGAATATCTAGCGAGCGGGCTGCCAATAATTTCTAATGGCGGAGTCGGCGATGTGGCGGAAATGATTGAGGCTGATCGAGTTGGAGCGGTAGTCGCGGACTTTGGCCAAGCCGAATATTTGAAGGCATTGCAAAGAGTCGAGGATTTATCCGCCGAAGAAAGTTTTGCCGAAAGATGCCGCCAAAGTGCCCGAGAACGATTTGACCTTGAAAAAGTCGGCGGAGCAAAATATCGCTCGCTTTATAAAAAAATTCTAAGTACGGGACAAAAGTAAGATAAGCTGTTTCCTTTCTTGCTTTTCTCCGCTGTTTGTCGGGCGACACAAGAGCCGCCGAACATAATCAATTCCGGCTCGAAACACTGACTTTTCCAGCCGCC
The DNA here is from genome assembly GCA_040005335.1 of Pyrinomonadaceae bacterium. Lineage (GTDB taxonomy): Bacteria > Acidobacteriota > Blastocatellia > Pyrinomonadales > Pyrinomonadaceae > JBBQUS01. Next base: position 4,422 of record JBDTZD010000089.1, read on the forward strand.
CGTGCTTCTTTCGTTTTAACGGCTTTCGAGCCCTCGCTAATTCACCGCTCAGGATCGCCCAGCAAAACGCCAGACCGAGCAGCCAGAGCAAGCGGGAAACTGTTTCGGTCTCGGTCAAATGCGTCGCTTCCAAACAAAATCCGCGCGTCTTCAAACAACCAAAGAGTGTTTCGATCTGCCACCGCAATCGGTAGCTCGACAGTATCTCCGAAACGTTTTCCGACGAGACCACAATCACATTATCACCTTTCGCCTTTCGCCTTCCCGAAAGGCGCACCGGAACGTTCCATAACTGGTGCCGGCGACGACAATTGACCGCTTCGCCTATTTTGCCCCGCAACAACAACCGCCGCGCCTTCATTGATTTCCCGCGTTTGTCCGTAATCTGCGTGTTGGCTTTGATTCGCAGACAAAATCCAATTCGCCGGAGGTTCAAAAACTGCAACCATTCCTGACTGGCAAATTCTCGATCTGCCGTGTCAATCGGTAAAAGCCTTTTTCAACAATGAAATTTGCCCCGCGTGATAAACCTTATGTTTGACCGTTTCACGCAAAAGAAAGCGAAACGAGTAATCTTTCCCGACGATTGTCTGGTCGAGAATCGCATCGGGCAATTCTGCCACCGCGTCCAACAACTCTTCGTGGAAGCTTTCCAACTTTTCCAGCGTTTCCGTCCATGTTTTGACGCTCGGTTCAGACGGGCGGGGAAAATCACCTTCATCCGGCTCAATTGTCGCTTGTCCTCCAAATCGGCGGCGAAAAACGTCTTCCCAACCGGTGATGTGCGATACGATTTCCCAAATATTGTGCGCATTTTCGATTGGACGCGCGGCGGCTTGCTCATAGGTGATTCCAGCCAATGCCTGGCGCAGCGATGGCTGCCACGCATCTTCGCCTGAATGAACCAATTTTAACTCTTTAACGAAGGCGCTTATTTCTGACATTCAATTTCCTCCTGGCAACTTATTTTCTGCGACGAGACACATGAAACATTTAATGATGGCAGCGGTTCCTGATTTGCGACAAATCATACGATGTTATTTCAGTCGCAGCCAATTTCGGCATTTTAAGCCGCCCGGCTTCTTCCTCGTCGCGGAAGCCAAACGCGACCGTATCGCAATCGCGCGGCTTTTCGCCGTCAATATCGCTTAAAACGTCTCGCCTCTGGCCGTTGCAAAAGCCAAATCCTAAGAAGTTGTTTGGTAACTCTCAAAAATCAATTTAACGGTTACATATTAAACCCATCTTTTGTAACCTGTCAAATACAATTTGAGAGTTACCGAAAAAAGATTTACAATCGTTGGCGGGCAGTAAAGAAATATGGCTTTGAATTTAAATACGGACAAATTCAAGATCGTCGGCGGGGCAGTGAGCCTGGATTTTGTCAATACGGTGGCGGGCAGAATCAGCAATCCGAATAAAAAACGCGGGCGCGATTATTTGGACTATTACCGCTCGGATAAACTGGATGATTACGCGGATCTGCTCGCTTGGAGTTTGAAAGCCAAGTTGATTGACGAAAAAGAAGCAAAGAATTTTTTGAGACTTGCAGAAAATCAACCGGAAGCAGCGGAAAAGGTTTTAAAAAGAGCCTTGAGTCTGCGCGAAAGCGTTTATCGTCTTTTTAAGTCGGTCGTCGAAGGCTGGCAGCCCGAAGCTGATGATTTGGAGAGGTTAAACCGAGAATTGGCGACGGCCCGCAAACATCAAAGGTTTTCCGCTCGAAAAAATGAATTCGGGTTTGAGTGGACTGACCGCGAAAACTCGCTCGATGCGATGCTCTGGCAAGTGACGGAATCGGCGGCTCAGACGCTTTCGAGTGCAGACCTGACCAGAATCCGGCAGTGTGGCGGAGACGGTTGCAACTGGCTGTTTCTCGACACGAGCCGCAACGGCAGTCGTCAGTGGTGTGATATGAAGGATTGCGGCAACCTAGCAAAGGTGCGCCGCTTCCGGCAAAGACAGCAGGAAGGATAAAGCGGAATATTGGCGGAGCCAAATTGAAGTACGGTCTTCGTTTTGGCGTTAAAAAGTATTCCCGTCTGCGCTCAACGATGTGATCGTAGGACAACAATTCGTGCAAAACTCTCGTGTTTATTTTCGTGTTTATTCTTAAAAATGAGAGTGTTTTCCGGGTTTTGAACGACTATAATCATATCCGGGCTGGC
>JBDTZD010000030.1:0-22002 GCA_040005335.1 Pyrinomonadaceae bacterium
CGGTTCTAGTTGTGGCAAATGGACGGATAATGCTTTAGTCGTTTGCCGAATATAACGTTGCTATGCAGTTTTAGTGTTGAACAAATTTGCAACGGTTAGGATGTAACTTCTAAAATGGAGGTCGGTTCTTTTCGAAAGCTAATCATGTTTAACATTTTGGATAGAAGTCGAATTAAAGTATCGCTGTCTAAAATGATTAGATACAAATCGGAGACTTAGCGAAAAGTCTATTAAAATATGAGACTTAAATTCACGCTAACGATTGAATGGCTGGAAATTTAGAATAAAGTTAAAAAAAAGTCAAGGAATTTAGCCCAAGTTTTCTCGGCTCAAGTCAACTGATTAACAAAAGTCATAAGAGATTTTTACCAATAGGGTTTTTTAGTATTGTTGCAGATTGCAACTTAGCGGGTTTTTGCGGCATCATTGAAGCCGAGTTGACAAAATCTCCCGCGTCGCTGCCAGGCGACAATCATTTTCGAGCAAATTCAGATCGCATCAACCTGTAAAGAGGAGAACGTGTATGTTTCTAAGTTCCAAAGTTTTCGCCGCTTTTTTCGCTTTTGCTTTGGTTTTCGGCGCAAGCATTGCCGTTAACGCCGACACGATTAAACTGAAAGACGGCAGCGTTATTAAAGGCAAAATCGTTGACTTTAAAAATCAGCAAATCACAATTGTCCGCGCCGGCGGAGGCAATCGAAGCGGTTCGCAGATTACCGTTGAAGCTGATGAAGTTGAATCAATCGAGTTTGATTCAATAGAAAACCTGGTTTCTTTAATCAACACTGCGCGCCCAGGTGTGCTGACTGAGACAGGTTCGACAGGTGCGAACACGAATTCAAACAATTCAATTCTGACCTCTAACCCAAGTAGCTCAAATAATACCTCACCCATTGAGCCGCGCCCGATACCAGCTTCGACTAATAACAATTCGACCGTTTCAACGCGTGCAGTCACAAATCCGTCCGTCACTCAACCGGCGGGCGGTTTATCTCAAGTCATCAACTCGCAGCCGACCTCTATTAATAACAATCCGAATCCAACGTTTGGCGGCAACGGCAGATTTATCCCCTTAAGCGTTAAGGTTCTCGCTGATAATACGGCGAACGGTTGGACAAATACAGGTTTGGTTGTTAAAAAAGGTCAACGTTTGAGGGTTTCGGCAACAGGCAGAATTTCACTTGGGAGCGGTAAATACGCCACTCCGGCAGGAATTGGTTCGATCGCAGACAATGAACGTCTGATGAAAACCGAACCGACCGGGGCACTCATCGCCGTTATCGGTGATGACAACAACGATTTTATTTTTATCGGCAGCAACCGCGATTTTGTCGCTCCGCGCGACGGTACTCTTTTTCTGGGAGTTAACGAAGGCAACTTGAATGATAATTCCGGAGCGTTTGACACAACTGTCGAAGCCGAAGCTACAGATGCCACTGCTCAAAAATAAGCTGTCAAGCCATTGCCAAGGCCGTAAGCAGTAAAAACCCTTTAAGACAGCATCGAATTTGCAATTAAACTTCCGATTAATTGTAATTTTCAAAGTGGGCTGAATATGCAAAATCTTTTCTCTCGTTATCTGATTGTTTTCGCGGCTGTGTGTTCGTTGTCAAGCGGACTTGTTATTCATTTGAATGCTCAATCACGCCCTCAACGTCCTCCGGCAGGCGAGAACGAAAAGAAAAATAAACGCCCAGATCCTACAAACAAAAAGGAAGAAATTTCGCCCGAAGATAAAGCCGCTATCAAAGATGACGAAGTTTTAGCGATTAAAACAAATCTAGTTAACATTGATGCAACCGTTTATCAGAAAAAAAGCGGGCAGATCGTGACGGGTTTGACAAAAGACAATTTTGCGATTTTTGAAGATGGCGTCAAACGTGAGATTACAAATTTTTCCACGCCGGAAGCTCCAATTACCGTAACGCTCGTTGTTGAGTACAGCAAACTATCCGCTTCTTTAGGTCGCGCGGTCGGCGGCGGATTCGACCCAGGCACTTTTGAAGTTGTCAGACCGGCAGCGATTTTTCTGCAAAGTTTTTTAAAACCACCAGACGATTTTGCCTCGGTCATAGCGTTTGATATTCGTCCGACCCCGCTCACCGATTTTACCAACGATCCGAGACGAATTAATCAAGTGGTTTCCTTACTCGTAAGAAACAGTCCGGCGTTTAGCGATAACAATTTGTTTGACGCGGTGAAATTCGCGCTCGTCGGCGGCAAGGCAGATTCGGTCGTGCTGGAAGACAGCAAAGAACGCACAACGATGTACGGCGGGATGGCTGATGTCAAAGCCAAACGTCGGGCTATTATCCTGATCACGAGCGGCATTGATACAATGAGCCGCGTCAATTACGACCAGGTTCGCAAAGTAATTCAACAGTCTGGCATTCCCATTTATATTATCGGGACAGGCAATTACTATTTCAAGAAGTATGAGCAATATTTACCTCCGACCGATTCTATAACCGGCAGTCCGGGCAGATTAACTTTTCTGCAAGCCGAAAACACTCTCAAAACTTTTGCTAAAGAATCTGGCGGTGATTACGTTCCGGTAACTTTTGAAGGTGAAGTGCCAAGCGCATTGCAGCGCTTTAACGCGCTGCTTAGAAATCAATACAGTCTGGCGTTTGAACCTGACGAAACTCGAATAAGTGACGGTAAAAAACACAAGCTTGAAGTTAAAGTTGACGTGGATAAAGACGGTGTCTATGAAGATAAGGTTTATATCGTTAAGCATCGCCCATTCTATATTCCAAACGAGAAGAAATAGTTTTGTCTGAATTTATCTGGAGCGAGAGCAATAATAAAAAGCGAAGTCTAATGGCTTCGCTTTTTATTTGCCCCGGTATTGTTTTCAAGAAATTAAGCGGGCAATGATAAAAGCTGCGGCAGAGGCTAAACCGCCGATCAGACAAGTTTGCAGCGCGCTCCGAAAAGGTCTGGTGCCGGTAAAACTGCCTTTGACGTAGCCAAAAATGAACAGCGCTACCAATGTCACCGGAACGGAAACGGCGAGAGCAGTTTGGACGTTGCTCAAAATAATGTACGGCGAAAGCGGAATCAGCCCGCCTGCAATATAAGACAGAGCAATCGTCAAAGCGCTTTTGAGGGCGCGATTTGGATCAGGCTCTTCCAAACCGAGTTCAAACCGCATCATAAAATCAATCCACGCCTCTGGACGCGCCCGTAGAGCGGCGACCAGAGGCGCGGATTGAGCTTCGGTCAAGCCATAATTTTCAAAAATTTCCGCTATTTCCTGCTCCTCTTCTTCGGGGCTTTCGCGGACTTCGCGTTCCTCGCGTTCTCTCTCGCTCTGATAGTGTTCGGCATCAGATTTGGCAGCAAGATAACCGCCTAAACCCATTGCGATGGAACCAGCGGCGATTTCTGCTAAACCTGCGGTCACGATGAGTCCGGTTGAGGCAACCGCGCCGGACAACCCGGCTGCCAGCGCAAATGGAACGGTCAACCCGTCGGACATTCCGATGACGACATCACGAACAGTTTCGCCCGCGCTAAAGTGTTTTTCGATATGAGAAGTTTGCGGCATTTTCCAGCTGACTGATTGGACGTTGGATTTTATTTACTGTAACTGCATCACGATTCTTTCAAATGTTAGCAGTTAAACAATTATATTTCATCAACAGTAATCCTAACTACTCTAAAACTTTCCCCTTAAAATTATTGCTAGTTTTTCAATGCCCTGTTTGATTTGCTTTTCATTAAACGCCGTGTAGCCTAAGAGAAGTCCGCCGCGCGTCAGGTTTCTGACGCTGTACGCGGAAACAGGCTGCAAAATCAATTGATGCTGATCAGCTTTTTCGGCAATTATTTGATCATCTACAGTTTCCGGCAGCCAGCCGATAAGATGCATTCCGGCGTCGGCTTTTTTCACTTCCAGCAATCCAGCAAGTTTTTTTTCTGCTTCCTCAATTAATATCTGTTGCCTATCTTCGTAGAGCGCGCGCATTCGCCTGATGTGTCGCGCAAAATGTCCTTCGGCAATAAAATCGGCGAGAATCGCTTGTTCAAATAAAGGTGAATGCCAATCAGATAAAACGCGCGCTGTAATGAACGGTTCGACCAAATCGTGCGGAACGATCGCACAGCCAAGCCTTAAAGCGGGAAAAATCGTTTTGCTAAAGGTGCCGACGTAAATGACGCAGCCATGAGTGTCTAAGCCCTGTAACGAAGCCAGCGGACGCCCGGCGTAACGAAATTCGCTGTTATAATCGTCTTCGATAATGAGCGCGTTGTTTGTATTCGCCCATTCGAGCAATTTTAGTCGCCGCGATAAACTCATTGTCACGCCGAGCGGATATTGATGCGATGGTGTCACGTAAATCAGTCGCGCTGTAGTTTGATTTTGTTCTGCAACCGCAGTTAAATCGAGACCTTCTTCGTCAACCGGGACTGGAATAACCTTTGCTCCGACGGAACTGAAAACATCTCGTGCTTCCGGATAACAAGGATCTTCAATCAAAACTCTATCCTCTCGGTTTAGTAACAACCTACTAACCAGGTCGAGTGCCTGCTGTGCTCCATTAGTAATGATTACTTGTTCGGCATCGCACCGAACTCCGCGGGCAGACGCTAGATGCGCGGCAATCGCTTCTCGCAGCGGGCGGTAGCCTGCCGGATCGGCATATCCCAGGATTTTGTGAGGTGCTTGGCGATAAAATCGCTGGGCAATCTTTGACCAAATCTCAAATGGAAATTTATCAACCGCCGTCAAACCGTTTTGAAACGGAATGGGCTTCGTGATTGGCTGAGACCGGACAGCATTTATCTTAAATTTAGCGAGTCGTTGCCCGTATTGAGAAAGTTTGAAATGACGTGACCCGGAAATTACCGCCCCTTTGTTTTTATCGCTCGCAGGCATTCGCAGCATTTCCTCTGGAAGTTGTGCCGCCACAAATGTTCCTGCCCCGGTTTTGCCTTCCAGATAACCTTCGGCAAGAAGCTGTTCGTAGGCATTAACCACAGTCATGCGGGAAACTCCCAGCTGTTGCGCCAGCAATCTGGTGGCTGGTAAACGCGTGCGGGCTGCAAATTTTCCGCCGAGAATCGACTGCCGAATCGCTTCGTAAATTTGACGGTAAAGAGGCACAGCAGAATTTTTATCATCAAGCATGATGAAGGGAGAATTTATCATCTTTAACAACTAAAATTGGTCTATATGTTTTATGCGAAAATGGCTATTGCCGATAAACCAATTGTCATCGAAAATCAATTCTGCTGTCAAACAAAATTATATGGAACAACAATTATTTAGTTCTAGCGGTGATCTCAACATCGTTGCGTCAAAGGATTCCTCGCCGGAGGATTTTGATTTTTTTGTCGGGAAATGGAGAGTTCACAATCGAAAATTGAAGACCAGATTGAACAACTGTCAGGAATGGTTAGAATTTGAAGCCTTGGGCGAGTGCCATAAAATTCTCAACGGTTTAGGCAACACTGATTCTTTTAAAACAGAATTTGACCCCGCGCCTTTTGAAGGAATGACTTTGCGGCTCTTTAATCCTCAAACAAAACTCTGGAGCATTTATTGGGCTGACAGCAACTCTGTGGTGTTAGACGTTGGGCAAATTGGTTCATTTGAAAACAAAACGGGCAAGTTTTACGCGAAAGATGTTTTCGATGGAAAAGAGATTATCGTGCTGTTTAAATGGGACGCCAATGATGCGGATGCTCCCGTGTGGAGTCAGGCGTTTTCACCCGATAACGGCAAAACTTGGGAATGGAATTGGGAGATGACTTTTCAGAGGCAAAGTTGAAGATTTATGAAAACAACACAAAATTTAAAGATTATTGAACTGCGAAATTACCTCTTAAAACCTGACGCGCGCGACGGATTTATTGATTATTTTAAAAATCATTTTATTGATTCGCAAAATAAGTTAGGCGGTTATGTGTTGGGAGAATTCACAATTAAAGGTGACGACGATAGGTTTTTCTGGATTCGTGGATTTGAGGACATGACTTCAAGAAGCGCCTTTTTACCTCAGTTTTATGGAGGCGAAGTTTGGAAAGAATTTGGTCCCGGAGCCAACGAAATGCTGCTCGAATGGCATAATGTCCATCTTTTAAAACCATTAAATAATTTTGAGAATGAACGACAAAAAAATGAAGTTATTAATACTCATGAATTCGCCAAACTTAAAGGAATTGTTGTTGTTGAACACTATACCGCTTACGAGAACGAGCTTGATAAGTTAATTGATTTCTTTCAAACAGACTATCTGCCTTTTCTCAGAAGTTTGAAAATTCAAAACATAACGCTTTGGATTAGCGAAGCTGTTAAAAATGATTTTCCAAGACTTCCTGTTATTCAGGACAAAAATATGCTGGTTGCTATCGCGACTTTTGCAGATGAAACCGATTATCAAGCAAAATTAAAACTGGCTGATTCTCTTGGCATTGAGTTAAAGAGCCAAATGGAAAAGCTAATAACTGGAAAAAATAGTTTAATTCTCTACCCAACTGAAAACTCAACTAATGTTAACTATGAAAAAATCTGACATTAACCCAATGCCCGAATATTTCGACCGCTACATCAATTTATTAGCTGATATTGAATTGTCGCAGGCTTTTGAGAACAGCATCGAGCAACTTGAGGCTTTAGATAAAGACTTTTTGAAAAGACTCGACGGCAATGTCTATGCTGCTGAAAAATGGACGGTTAAAGGCATTTTTCAACATCTCATTGATTTCGAGCGCATCTTGTCTTACCGAGCATTGCTGTTTGCCAGGAAGGAAGGCTCAACTCCGCAAGGCATTGATGAAAATTTGCTTGCAGTAAATATGAGCGCCGATAGAAGATCGGTTGATGAATTGATTGAAGAGTTAAAAATTGTGCGGTTAGGAACCAAAACTTTGTTTGAAAGTTTTGACGATAAAGATTTGTTAAACGTCGGAGTTTCCTGGAAATACGAAATCTCTGTTTTAGCGATGGGCTTTAACATCATCGGGCATCAGATACATCATTTCAATGTGATTGAAAATAAGTACTTTCCGCTGATTCAAAATAATTAAGCACAGCATTTTATAAACTCGGAGATGAAGAAAATAAAAATTGCTGAAAGCGATGATGAAATTCGGAACTGTTATTTGGTGATGGCTCAGCTTCGCCCGCGATTTCAACCCGATAGTTTTTTCAAACAAGTCAAACGTCAAATAATTCATTAAAATGTACAGCAAAGTAACAAAAACCGAACGAACAAAAGTGCGTCGCCTGCCTAAACGCGGCGTTTATGAACGCGAAACGATTTATCAGATTCTGGACGAAGCATTTATCTGCCACATCGGGTTTGCCGTAGATGAAAAGGTGTTTGTCATTCCGACGGGTTATGCGCGGGTTGACGATAATTTACTAATTCACGGCTCGTCGGCAAGCCGAATGCTGCGCGCGATGGCTTGGGAAAAAGACGTTTGCGTGACGGTCACGCTCGTTGACGGTTTAGTATTGGCTCGCTCGGCTTTTCATCATTCGATGAATTACCGTTCGGTCGTCATTTTCGGTAAAGCTAAAGTCATCAGCCACAAAGAGGAAAAGCTCGAGGCGCTGCGCGCACTAACCGAACATATTGTTTCGGGACGATGGAATGATGTGCGACCACCGACTGAAAATGAATTAAAAGCGACCATGGTTTTATCTCTCTCGCTCGAAGAATCATCGGCAAAGATTCGCACCGGGAATCCGGTTGACGACGATGACGATTATGAAATAAATGTTTGGGCAGGAGTTCTTCCCCTGTCCGTAACTATCGGTGAGCCAATCAACGATTCACGATTGAAAGATGTCATCGAGCCACCCGATTATATTTTGAATTATCGTAGATAAGCAGCCATAAATTTATTGAACAATCCGGCTTTGATACCTAAAATTGAACGATTGCATTGAATTTGAGAAAGACATATATTTGTCGGCAACCTCTTAATTTTATCAAGGAGACAATTTATGCGTGTTCGCTCGCGACAATTATTTTTGGCAATCGTGATTTTATCAGCTTTGAATTTATCAACGCTGGCGCAAAGCAAAGCATTTGATACCGGATTTATGGATACGTCGGTTAAAGCCTGCGATAATTTTTATCGTTATGCTGTTGGCGGCTGGTTAAAAAACAATCCGATTCCACCGGCCTATTCAAGCTGGGGGGTTGACCAGATTGTCGAGAAAAATAATTTCGACGTTTTGCGTGAAATTCTTGAAACCGACGCAAAAAACACCAAAGCCGCAAAAGGCTCGGACATTCAGTTAATCGGCGATTTTTACAGCGCCTGCATGGACGAAACGGTGATTAATAAAGCGGGAGCAAAACCGCTCGCGCCCTTTTTCAAAGAGATTGATTCGATCAAAGACGCCCGCGATTTGCAGAAGGTGTTAGCTGATTTACAGAAGCAAGGATTTTCGCCAGTGTTTCGTTTTAATGCCGAAGCCGACGCAAAAAACAGCGCGCTCAACATTGTCAATGTTTACCAGGGCGGACTCAGTTTGCCAAACCGCGATTATTACACAAAATCAGACGAAAAATCACAAAAAACGCGCGAGCAGTTTTTAGAGCATGTCACGAAAATGTTTGGGCTTTTAGGCGATGCGCCCGATAAAGCCAAACAACAAGCTGCGACAGTAATGCGAATCGAAATGCGTTTTGCTCTCGCTTCTAAAACTCCGGTCGAACTGCGTGATCCGGTAGAGAATTATCACAAAATTAAATTATCGGAAGCCAACGAGATAACTCCAAATCTTACTTGGGACGTTTTCGCCAAAGAATTGGGCGTCCCGGCTTTTACTGAAATCAACGTCGGACAACCGGACTTTTTCCGCGAGTTTGGCAAGATGACAACGGAAGTTTCGCTTGCCAATTGGAAAACCTATCTGCACTGGCGTGTTTTAACGCGTTCGGCTTCGCGTTTGGCAAAACCGTTTGATGACGAGGATTTCAATTTTTACTCGGCGACTTTGCGCGGAACGAAGGAACAACAACCGCGCTGGCGCAGATGTTTGCGGGCGACGGATAATAGTCTTGGCGAAGCGCTCGGGCAGGAATACGTCAAACGTGCTTTTACCCCGGAAGCCAAGCGCAAGATGAACGAACTGGTTGAAAATTTATTTGTCGCCTACCGCGAGCGTTTGTCAAAACTTGATTGGATGGGCGAGGCGACGCGCAAAGAGGCTCTCGTTAAACTTTCCACGTTCTTGCGCAAAATAGGTTATCCAGACAAATTGCGCGGTTATCAAGGATTATCCGTTAGCCGTAATTCTTATTTCAAAAATGTCGCCAATACAACGCAATTTGAAATCGTTCGTGATTGGCAGGACATTGGCAAAGCCGTTGACAAAACACGCTGGGGCATGACGCCGCCGACCATCAACGCTTATTACAATCCGAGTTTTAACGAAATTGTTTTCCCGGCCGGAATTCTGCAGCCGCCGTTTTTTAACGTCGCGGCGGACGATGCGCTAAATTACGGCAATGCGGGCGGAATTATTGGTCACGAAGTCACACACGGTTTTGACGACGAAGGCAGCCAGTACGACGCCGAAGGCAATTTGAAAGTGTGGTGGACACCCGAAGACCGCACACGCTTTGACCAAAAAGCTGATTGCGTAGCTAAACAGTTTGATAGTTACGAAGTTGATAAAGACTTGTTTATGAACGGCAAATTGACTTTGGGCGAAAACATCGCCGATCTGGGCGGTTTGGTGATTGCTTACAATGCCTTCAAAAAATCAATGGAAGGCAAACCGCGAGCAGCAAACATTGACGGTTTCACGCCTGAGCAACGATTTTTCATCGGCTATGCGCTCGGCTGGATGGTTAATCAGCGCCCGGAATCAATCCGCACGCAGGTCTTGGGCGATCCACACGCGATTCCCGAATGGCGCGTCATCGGACCGCTCTCAAATATGCCGGAATTTGCCGAAGCGTTCGGATGTAAAACTGGCGACAAAATGGTGCGCGATAATCGCTGTCAAATTTGGTAAGTCAGGCAGCCTGATAAACACTGCAAAGTTGGTTGGTGATAAGTAGAAAGGGATAATAATTTTCTCGTCCCTTTCTACTTTTATTATTTCGTGTTCTTACCGTTTACCCGTCCATTCAGTAATGGTTTCAAAGCCTCTCCAGTGTAAGACTTTTTGTTTTTTGCAACTTGTTCTGGCGTTCCGGTCGCAACGACTTTGCCGCCGTGAATTCCGCCTTCCGGTCCTAAATCAACAATGTAATCCGCTGATTTAATTACGTCCAAATTATGCTCGATAACAATCACAGTATTGCCCATCTCAACTAATCGCTGCAACACATCGAGCAATTTGTGAACGTCGGCGAAATGCAAGCCGGTTGTCGGTTCGTCCAAAATGTAAATGGTTTTGCCCGTCGCGCGTTTTGAGAGTTCTTTGGAGAGTTTGACGCGCTGCGCTTCGCCGCCCGACAGTGTTGTCGCCGATTGTCCGAGTTTGATGTAACCCAGCCCAACATCAAACAGAGTTTGCAGTTTCTGTTTAATTTGCGGGACGTTTTCCAAAATCTCTAAAGCTTCTTCAATCGAAGCATCTAGCAAATCGGCAATCGAGCGTCCTTTGTATTTGACGGCCAGCGTTTCGCGGTTGTAACGCGCTCCGTTACAGACATTACAGAGCACATAAACGTCAGGCAGGAAATTCATTTCAATGGTTTTCACACCAGCGCCTTCGCAAGCCTCGCAGCGCCCGCCTTTGACGTTAAAGGAAAACCGTCCAGCTTTGTAACCACGCTGGCGCGATTCGGGAATCATTGCATAAAGTTCGCGGATTGGTGTAAAAAGTCCGGTATAAGTCGCCGGATTCGAGCGCGGCGTGCGGCCAATCGGTGATTGATCAATTTCGATGACTTTATCAACTAAATCAAGCCCCTCAACCGAATCATGCTCGTCGGGTTCGGCGAGCGAGCCGTAAACTTCGCGCGCCAGTGCGCGATACAAAATATCGTGAACGAGCGTTGATTTGCCCGAACCGGAAACGCCTGTCACAACCGTCAGCAGCCCAAGCGGAAATTCAGCCTCAATGTCTTTTAAATTATGCGCCCGCGCGCCTTTGACGATCAGGCGTTTGCCGTTGGGAGCGCGGCGAGTCTTGGGAATTTCGATTTTGAGCGCACCGGAAATATATTGTCCGGTGATTGAATTAAGGTTAGCGGCAATTTCTGAAGGCGCACCGACCGCAACGATTTCGCCGCCATGAATGCCCGCTCCGGGTCCAATATCTATCACATAATCGGCATGTTCAATGGTTTCTTCGTCGTGTTCGACAACTAAAACTGTGTTGCCCAAATCTCGCAGTTGTCCGAGCGTTTCGAGCAGCTTTAAATTATCGCGCGGATGCAGCCCAATCGAAGGCTCGTCCAAAACATAGAGTACGCCGCGCAGTTGCGAGCCAATTTGCGTAGCGAGACGAATGCGTTGCCCTTCGCCGCCGCTTAAAGTCGCCGAACCTCTATCCAAAGTTAAGTATCCAAGCCCGACTTTTTGCAAAAACTGCAGACGGCCGCGGATTTCGCGTAGCACACCGCCCGCAATTTTCTCTTCACGTGGCGTAAGTGTGAGTTTTTGAAAATCGGTGGCAGATTCTTCGATCATCGTTTCGACATAATCCGAAATGCCGCGCCCGCCTACTTTGACCGCGAGAAATTCAGGCTTGAGGCGTTTGCCGTCGCATTCGGGGCAGACAATCGGCGAAACAAGTTCTTCGAGAGCTTCGCCTACCTTTTTTGACGGCGCGTTCTGCAGACGATCATGCAAAAATCTGACAGCGCCTTTCCACTCGCTTTCGTAAGTATATTTGCCTTCTTTAAATTCAAATCGCCCTTTGGCCCCATAGAAGAATGCGTCTTGTACTTCCTTTGGCAAATCAATGAAAGCAGTCTCAAGTCCAAAGTCCAAAGCCTCAGGTTCCAAATCGAAAGTCAGCTTTGTCGCGTTTGTCGCGTTATCTTTTATTTTAGATTTAACGTTAGACTTTGGACTTTGGACTTTAGACTTTGGACTTTTCGCTCGTTCGATGAATTTTTCAATAACTGCTCGCAAAGCGGTTTTGAGATATGATGAGCCTTGTTTATCCGCCGCCCCAAAAAACGTTTGCTCTTTCCAAGCCAGATTTCCTTCGGCGATTACTTTGGTCGGATCAACTTCGAGAACGGTTCCCAAACCGTTGCAGCGTTTGCAGGCTCCGTAAGCCGAGTTAAAAGAAAAAGAACGCGGCTCTAATTGCGGCAAATTAATACCGCAAGCGACGCAAGCCATTTTCTCTGAATAAAGTTTTTCTTCGCCGTCAACTATCGAAATCAAAACCGCGCCGTCAGTCATTTTGAGCGCAGTGCGAACCGATTCGTTTAAACGTTCCCTTATTCCTTCTTTAATTAAAAGCCGATCGACAACAACTTCAATCGTATGATTCTGGCGTTTGTTAAGATTGATTTCTTCGTCGAGCATTCGCAGCTCGCCGTCAATTCGAGCGCGCACAAATCCGTCTTTCTGAAGTTTTTCGAGTTCTTTTTTAAATTCGCCTTTTCTTCCTCTAACAATGGGAGCAAAAACCACAACGCGGTCGCCTTCGGGCAAAGTCAAAATATTTTGGTTGATTTGTTCGACTGATTGGCGCGTAATTTCCGCACCGCAATTCGGACAATGCGGCTGACCGATTGAAGAAAACAATAAGCGCAGATAATCGTAGATTTCAGTGACCGTGCCGACGGTTGAACGAGGCGAGCGCGAGACGGTTTTTTGTTCGATGGAAATTGCCGGAGAAAGACCCTCAATCGAATCCACATCGGGTTTTTCAAGCTGATCCAGGAATTGACGAGCATAAGCTGAAAGTGATTCGACATAGCGGCGCTGCCCTTCGGCGTAAATCGTGTCAAAGGCGAGCGAAGATTTACCGGAACCAGAAAGCCCGGTGACCACTGTCAGTTTCTCCCTTGGAATTTCAACATTAATATTTTTGAGGTTGTGAACCCGCGCTCCGCGGACCGTGATTTTTTCAATTGCCATTTTTATTAAAACTTTAGTGAATCTCTCTGATGAAAATTCTGTTAGATATCGAAACTTTTATTTTACCTTTGCAACAAAAGTTCAAGCAAGCGACGAGTCGAAACTTAATAGACACTTTGAGAGAAAGCGTCGTAAAATCAAACAATATGCCAAAAAATAGTCAGTCAGCAGGAAAAATTGTTCGAGTCACGCCGCAGGCAGCCATAGCGGGCGGCGAGGTTTTTATCGAGTGTGAAAATGTTCCGGTGCAGCCGGGAAGCGAAATTCGCTGCTATTTTAATAACGTCGCATCTTCGCTGATCGCCGCGTCGCCGCAACGGATCATTGCTATTATTCCGGACGACGAATTGGAATTACTGAACGGCGATACTGAAGTAAGGTTGGTTTGCGACGAACAGTCAACTAAAAATAATTATAAAATCAAGACTTCGCACAAATTAGCCGACGATTTGCATCTGGTCGCTAATCCGGCTGTTGATCCGGATGATGACCGGCTGATTGTCACGCGTAGTGGTTCGCGCGGCCAGCAGTTACCCGTAACGCTCTTTCGCCTTAGTCTGGACGGATCACTAGAAGAAATTTCGGGCGATATCATGAATCCCACCGGCATTGCTTTTAACATGAGCGGTGAAATGTTTGTCACGAGCCGTGCCGAAGGAACGGTCTATCGCGTTAACGGAGCCGACGAGTCGGTGCCATTTGCCTCCGACATGGGAACGGCGACCGGCATCGCTTTTAATCAAAACGGTGAAATGTTTGTAGGTGACCGCGCCGGCACAATTTACAAAGTCAACGCAGTTGGGGAAACTCAGATTTTTGCTACTCTTGAACAGTCAATTGCCGCATATCATCTGGCTTTCGGAAGGGATGGCGCGTTGTATGTCACGCGCCCAAATGTCGCCAGCTTTGATTCAATTATGAAAATTGATGCGGACGGCGAGGTTTCGATTTTTTACAGAGGCCTCGGGAGACCGCAAGGATTAGCTTTCGACCGTGAAGGAAACCTTTACGTTGCTGCTTGCTTGCGTCAGCGACGCGGTATCATCCGTATTACGCCGGATGGCCGCGAGGCGGAACTTTTCGTTGCCGGAATGAATATCGTCGGACTATGTTTCGGAAGAAACGGCGAAATGTTTATCGCCACCAATGATTCAATTTTCAGTTTGCAACTGGGAATCTACGGCACTCTGCTGTCATGAGACGCCAGTAAATAAAAGTAAATGTTATAGAAAAAGGCTTGAGATTTAAATCTCAAGCCTTTTTCTAATTTTCCAGCTTTCCAGCTTACCTTCTTTATCATCTATTGGTTAGGCGATGGCGAAGGGGATGGTTGAGGTTCTTCAGTACGTCGCTTAAGTTGCGGACGCTCTTTTTGTTCGTCTTTTTTGTCATCAGTTGAGTCCGTTGTCGGAGTTCCGGAAGCGTCATCTGCTGTTTGTTGACGACGTTTCAATGTTGGTCTGCCATTCTCACTACTGTCATCAATATCTCCGGCAATTGAAGATTTAGCGTTTGAGAGACGCAGCAGATGCGCTTTGACGCGCTGAAATTCCGAGGTGCTCAAAATATATTCTTCGCGTTCGGGAAAACGCGCCGCCAATGCGATCGAAGCGTCGCGGCGTTGGAGTGATTCCGGGTGTGTTGCAAACAATTTCGTCAATTTGCCGGGTTTTTTCTTGTTCATGGCGGACAGCTTTTCAAACATTGTCGCCATCCCGTTCGGATCATAACCTGCCGCGTACATATATTGAACACCAAGTTTATCGGCTTCTTCTTCCGCAGCGCGAGTAAACTTAAGCATTGCTAAACCCTGCAAAAGACTGCCGCCGTTGTATAAAACACTGCTCAAAATGCCGCCGCCAAAAATGATTCCGGCCATCGTTGCGTAATTGATTAGGGTCGCTTTGCCTTGATTTTCCATCGCGTGTCGGGCTGCGACGTGACCAATTTCATGAGCCATAACTCCGGCCAGTTCCGATTCATTGTCGGCAGCCAGAATCAAACCTCGGTTGACATAGAAAAATCCGCCGGGTAGAGCAAAGGCATTTACTTCATCGCTATCAACAACTTTGATTGTAAAAGGAACTTTGGCATCCGAGTGATTAACGATGTTCTGCCCGACGCGATTAACATATTCGGTTACTAATGGGTCGTCAACCAATTTTAATTCCTTTTCGGCTTGGGCGGCTAGTTGGCGACCGAATTGCGCTTCTTTAGATTGCGAACCGCCGAGCCAGCCAGTCAGACCTTTATTGATGTTTCGCTTTCCGATCATCGAAGGATCTTCATTAACCGAAAGCGGACGTCTAGGATCGGATGCTGCTGCTGTCGTTGCTGCCGACGTATCTTGCTGTTTTATATCGGTTGATTTGGCGGGTTTATCTGATTTCTTGGTTTTTTTAGATTTCTCTACCTTCTCCGTTGATGTCTGCTCTTGGGCAAGAGCGGTCGTCGGAAGAAATGCCGGACTAAACGCACTAGTTACCAACGAAACCATCAAACCAAATGAGCTGGCGGTGCGCGAAAAACGATTGTTCATGACGATTGACTCCAAAATAAACTTGCTGTCTAAAATTAACTGATTTTCTCTAGTTGTTGCAGGACAGCTTTTATGATGTTTAGACAGCGGCTTTGGTTGTGTTTTCGATAACTCAAATTTGCTGATAAAGAATATTTTTTTTATGTTTGAAACCGATTGTAGAATTTGCCCAACGAATTGCTTTGAAACGGAATGAACAGATGTTCAATTCATTTTCGTTTCTCAACAAAATAAAAGGCGAGCATTATTGCCCTGCCCCCTTTTCAGATTGGATTTTTGGATGTGAATTTAAACTGGAAGTTGGGCTGGGCTGTTGATTATTTCGCTGATGCGGGTTCGCAAAGCTTGCTCAAATTGGCGAGCTTGTTCAACTTCGGTAAAGGCAAGTTCTTGCAACTGCGTTTCAATTCGCCGCCGATATTCGGAAACCAGCGAATCCGAAACACCCAAATTTGCCGCTACTTCAAGCTGTGTGCCGCCCTCAGCGCTCAAGTAACAATGCCACAAAACGCCTAAAATTCGATTATATTGTTTGGATTTACCGCGCACCGCTAAACTTAAATTTGCCAGAAACTGCTCAACTGAACCGGCGGCAGTCCGTTCGGCTTCACGGGCGAGCAAATTTTGTTCGGGATTTTCCTGTAAATCTATCGGCTCAAAAGCTAAGTTTTCGCTTTCGTCATCACTCCCGCTGATCGGCACTAGATAAATATCCATCACTGGCAAGCGCGACATGACGAGACTTCGCAGGGAACGAATGTCAACGGGCGCGTCAAGCGCCTCTAAAACGTTGATGATCAAATCTTCCAAATCCGCATTATTAATCACGACTTGAGCGTCGCCTGTGCAGCCTACTTTGCGGTTATCGCGGTAACGCACCGGAACGTTTGCCACACGGGTTTCGAGTCCGGCTTGCTCACGTTGCGGCTTGCCGTCCGACCAGTAGCTCAAACCGTAAACTCTTTGCGCGAGACGGCGATGTGATACGGTTTGTTCTCCATTTCCTGATGAAGAATTGTCAAATCGGCGAAAGTTGGGGCTAGTCTGCACTATGGTCGAGATGCGACGAGCGAGGCGGTAAGATTCTGGATAGCGTTTGCGAAGTTCGGCGGTCAGTAAATTAGTCAGTTCAATTTGTCCGATTTCAAGCTCAATTTCAGTATTCGTCATCCCGGATGTCAGGTAATGTTGAAAACGTTCTTTGCTTAGGAGGACGACAAATAGTTCTTGCGTTAAATCTTTGTAGGCATTACGCGAATCATCTTCGACCAGAAGACCGGCGTTGCGTGAGGCACGAACCAACGGGTGATAGCAAACGACTCGGTGAAGATCAGCCCAAAGTTTTGTGACATCGGATTTTTCCAGATTCTCAACCCATTTGCCGACATGGTGCGAACGGTGAGGTCTTGCCGATTGCCGCACACTGCGGGAAGAATCTTTGATTACACTCATAGTTGTGCTTCTCCGAAAATTTCTACTGCTATGGGCTTCTGCTGATTGTCGCCCCGGCAAAGGCAGAAAATTTTTCGCGTTTGTTTTCATTTGAAAAGATTTTTGTTGAAAATTTTTATTGTAATTTGGGCTTTTATCAAGCTAGGTCAAGTATTTGTCTTCACAAACTTGAGCTGCTAATTTGTGGATTTAGCCTGTGAGTTTGAATTAAATCGTCTCGACCGTCAATAAATATCTAGAGTCTGTGCCATAGTGGGTAGGCGTCATTGGGCAAGTTACTGGTGAGCCCAACGTTGATTAATACTAACAGCAAATTTTCGCTTGAGCAACATAATTTTTGGATTCTTTTTTGCTCGATTTAAGGACTTTTAAAGTTGCTTATATTTAGAAGTTTAGTTTTGAAGAAAACTATTCGAGACAATAAATTGCCGCTCTTGCAAAGACTCTAAAACTTATGGTTGGCAAAGCTAAAAGCAAAGCATTTTTGCTAGGTTGCGATTAGCTAAAAGGCTAAATTATCGCTCATAAATCGCACAATTCTGGCATAACCATTAATCTGCGGCTGAATTGACACTCTCATAAATCAATTGTCTGGCGTATAATATGAAGAACTCGATTTGTTTGCTCAAATTGTAGAAGATTAAATTAAAAGCTGTCAGAACTACAAAAAGATAGAATTTAGAATATTGCACCTGGTGCATTTTCTATTTATGAAAAAAGTTAAAAAACGAACGCTTAACTTAGTCAACCAATACGATATTCCTGTTACTTTGTGGTTAAAACCGGATGGCGGAGATTACACGCTGCTTCCAGGCGACAAGTTGGTTGTTGAAGCTGCGGGTACAGATGAAAACTTTGATTTGAATTTCAATTTATCAAGAGCGGGTTATTATGTTTATGTCGAAGGTGATTGTGAATACGCCGTTGTGCTGCAAAATGGTCAAGTCATCCGAGTTGGGCATAACCGAGATAAAAGCGCAGGTTTTGAAAAAAAATAAATATTAACTCCAATTATAATAAGTCTGTTCTAAATTGTCACAACTTTCTTAAGCTGATGATTAGGCGCAGACTTTGTAAACAGTAGAAATATGATCAAAACAGTAATCAATATTTTGTTTGTTTTTCTCATGTTAGCGACGTCAATTGTTGCGCAGAGAGATTTGGGCGTGCGACCGACCGATTCGGGCGGCGTTTTGATGCCGGAGCAAGCGGCTTACGATGTGAAATCCTACGATTTAGATGTGCGCCCCAACATCCAAGAGCAGTCAATAAAAGGCGTTTTGACAGTTAAGGCGTTAATCGTTAAACCAATTGAAAAGTTTGTGCTTGACCTTGATATGCCATTCACAATCGAATCCGTTGCGCTTTTATTCCCAAATAAACACAAGAAAGATCGCCCTCTCAAATTTGAACGCAGAGAAGGCAAGATTTGGATTACTTTTCCGCAAATGGAAAAAGCGGGAAAAACCGTTGATGTGCGCTTGGCTTACAGCGGCAAACCTAAGCCAGCGCCCCGCCCGCCGTGGGTTGGCGGTTTCGTCTGGTCGAAAACTGCGGACGGCTCGCCCTGGATTGCAACTGCTGTTCAAAACGATGGGGCAGATCTTTGGTTTCCGGTCAAGGATCATCCATCAGACAAACCCGAAACAGTTTCGCTGCATTTTACTGTTCCCGAACCGCTCGTTGCCGCGTCAAATGGCAAACTGCAATCAATCGTTAAAAACCCGGACGGAACGCGCACTTTTAATTGGTTCGTTTCTCAACCGATTAGTAATTACTGTATTGCGCTCAACATTGCGCCGTACAAATTGATTGAGGATAAAGTGCAGTCCGTTTCTGGAATGATGATTCCAATTCAGTTTTATGTTTTGCCAGAAGATTATGCAAAGGGGCAATCGCTGGTTGATTTAACCAAAAAATACGTCGCCTTTTATGAAGAGTATCTCGGTCCGTATCCGTTTCGCGCCGACAAAATCGGGATTGCTGAAACGCCGCATTTGGGCATGGAACATCAAACGATTACGGCATACGGCAATAATTTTAAATACAACCCGGACGGCGACGATTGGCTTTTGTTTCACGAATTCGGTCACGAATGGTGGGCGAATCTGGTGACGGCTAATGATTGGAATGGTTTCTGGATTCACGAAGGTTTCCAATCGTTTATGGATACGTTTTACGTTGAGAAAACCAAGGGTAAAGAAGCGTATTTCGCCGCGATGCGGGCGCGTTACAGAAATCTTCACAACATCAAACCCGTTGCGCCGCGCGAGGCGCAAACGACGACGCAGATTTATATGCTGCCGCCCGATTATACAAAAAGCGACGGCGATATTTATGGCAAAGGCGCGCTAATTTTAAACAGCTTGCGTTTTTATCTCGGCGACGATGCGTTTTTCAAATCGCTGCGCCGCATGGCTTACCCGACGCCTGAAATGGAGAAAATTACTAACGGCAAACAAACCAGACTTGTCACAACCGACGACTTTCTGAAAATTGCCGAGCAGCAATCGGGCAAAAAGCTGGATTGGTTTTTTGAAGTATATTTGCGCCAGCCAGCTTTGCCGAAACTCGTGGCGGAGACAAAACCGAACAGCCTGGTTTTGCGCTGGGACGTGCCAAACAATCTGCCGTTTCCGATGCCGATTGAAGTCGAGATCGGAGGCGTCACAAAACGCGTGGAAATGGTGAACGGGACGGCGACTGTTCCGCTTCCGCAAGACGTCAAATACGTTGTTGACCCGAATGGCTGGGTTTTAAAAGCTCAATAGTTATTTCGAAAAATCATCCTGATTGGCATTTAAATCTAAAATCTTTTGATTTTTTGATTTCTGCCAATCTTTTTTTTATTGCAGGCGTGTTTTTATCTTTTGGAAAAGTTTTGATAAAAAGCCTAAATTCTTTTAAAACGCTTTCGCGTTCGCCGCAGGCGCAAAGGCTTTCGGTAAATCCACTTAAAATTGCGTTTATTTCTTCATCAATATCACTGATGTATGATTTGGGATAATTTTTCTTGAATTGCAGAGATTTTCCGTAAAGTTTTGTGAGCAAACCCTGACCATAGATCGTGCAGCCCGTAACATCGGTTTGTTGTTCGATATAGGCTGCCCAAACGCCGTCAGGCCTTAGCTCGCCGAGCAAATAGAAAAATGCAATATCTGCCCTCGTTCCATGTCGAGCCGCTAATTTAGCGAAAAATTTAGAGTCAGGTTCAATAAAAAGTATTTCATCACGATTGACGACAAATCCGCGCATTTTCCTTTCGAGTAAGGAATATTCAGTTTTGTTCAGCGATTCCAGCTCATCAAGCTTTTCGGCAACAGCTTTGCCCTTGCGCAGAATGCCTTCGATTGATCTTCGGTTTTTTTGAATTTGGAATTTTTTTAGGGCGTGCGAATAATCGTCGGCAAGTTTTAAGATAGATTGATTTTGTGAATAAACTGGCAATGCTGCCAATCCGAAGAAAGCTATAATGATTCCAATTGAAATACGTTTCAAATTATTTTTGTCATCCTAATTTATGTCTAAAGTTATTCGAGATGAATATTATTGTTCATCATAGATTTTAGGTCGAATTAAAACATATTTTTGCGATTTAGTTAAAAGAAATCATCAATTAGTTTGTTAAGCGACAGCTTCTGAAACACTGTCGCCGCTGGCGCGAAAAAGCCCAAAGCCTCTTGAGACAGCCAATTTGCAACTCAAATTAATTAAGGTCTCGTACACCATGAAGTTAAACATTCAAAAAGTTTTTTCACCTTGCTGAGAGTCTTTTGCAGACAAATTTAACAACCAAATTTATACTTTCGCTGCGTTTTTATCTTTAACAAACAAAAGTTTGTTTAATTAAATAATTTTTGGCAAGGTGTTTGCGTAATCACATCTTTATACGAAAACTTGGGCGGGGAAACTGAAGGGAAGACGGACACTTTCGTTATGAAAGTGTGTTTGAAAATAATTCACTTGTTCGGTTTTCCAACAATAGCAGGCAAGTCAAATAACAGCTAATTATAATTTTGAAGACTTTTAAAAACTGGCTGCCAATTATTTATATCTAAAGTTCTAATAACTGTTTGTAGTAAACTGAGAATCAAATTCTAATCACTTTTATGAATGAACAAACAACGATTGAGCGAATTTTGAAAGAATGTCAAACAATTGCTGTAGTCGGAATCTCATCAAACCCGATGCGCCCGTCAAACAGCGTTTCGGCTTATATGCAGGAAGCGGGCTATAAAATTATTCCGGTTAATCCCCGTGAGTCGCTAGTTTTGGGCGAGCGGGCATTTGCCTCGCTTTCTGATTTGCCGGAAAAGCCCGATTTAGTCAATGTCTTTCGCCGTTCAGAAGACGCTGGGGCGGTGGTTGACGAAGCTATCGAAACCGGAGCGAAAGCTGTCTGGCTGCAGCAGGGAATCGTTGATGAAGCCGCCGGAAAACGCGCCCAGGAAGCTGGTTTACTCGTGGTGATGGACAGATGCCTGATGGTTGAACACCACCGTATGCCGCGCTAGATGATGAACCAGCCGAAAGTCCCAATTCGAGCAATTGCCGTTACCGTCAGCGACCGTTGCGCTCGCGGCGAAACTGAAGATGTTTCCGGCGCAGTATTAATCGAGTGTTTAAAAGCCGTAGGCGCGGAATCAGTGGAAAAAATAATTATCTCTGATGATTTCGCGCCGCTTGTCGAAGCGTTAAAAATAAATGCTGACCGCTCGGAGATAAATTTAATCGTAACGACGGGCGGAACAGGCTTTGCAGCGCGTGACACAACGCCCGAAGCGACCCAGCAAATTATCGAACGCGAATCACCGGGACTTGCCGAAGCAATGCGCTTTGAAAGTTTAAAAAAAACGCCGACTGCGATGCTTTCGCGCGGCGTCTGCGGAATTCGCGGAAATTGTTTAATCGTCAACCTGCCTGGATCGCCTCAAGCCGTCCGCGAGTGTTTCGCCGTTATCAAGCCTGTTTTAGCGCACGCC
>JBDTZD010000207.1:0-6566 GCA_040005335.1 Pyrinomonadaceae bacterium
GATTCGCTGCCCTTTAAACTCTCGTAAAGATAACTGTATAAAAAGTGATATAACATTTGCCCTGCAAACTAAAACTCTAGATTTTGAAATTGCAAAAGCTCAAAGTCTAATCGGTTCGCGAAAATTTTCCTAACAGTCCTTCGACGATTTTTTCCATGCGGACGCCCCGCGATCCTTTAACTAAAACGAGATCGCCCGTTTTTATCTCGTCAACAATTGCATTTGCCGCCTGGTCAGAATCTGAAAAAAAATGAACGTTTGGCAATCCGTCTTCTTTTGCTCCGGCAACTAAATTTTGGGCTAAACCCCGTACTCCGAAAAGCGCGTCAACGCCGAGACGAGCTATTTTTTTGCCTGTTTCAAAGTGAATTTGTTCGGCTTTGTCACCGAGTTCCAGCATTTCTCCGGCGACGACGATTACGCGTTTTGCGCGATCGCCGCTTTCAACCACTGTTGCGACCATTGAAAGAAGCGCGTCCGGGTTAGAATTGTAAGAATCATTAACAACTTCAAAGCCTTCCAAAAAACGCAAAACCTCGCCGCGCATCGGCGGCGGTGCAGCCTTGCCCAGGGCGGCAGCAATTTCCTCCGGCCGCATTTCAAAACAAAACCCGACAGCAGCGGCGGCAAGCGCATTGGAAACGTTGTGTCGCCCGACAAGCTGCAGCGCGATATTAGCTGTGCCGTTTGGCAGGTTCAGTAGAAAGCGGGTTTCGCCAAATCGCGGTGTCTTGATGTGTGTTGCCGTGACATCTGCTGCATTTTCGATTCCATAGGTCAAAACTTGTTTGCTGTTTAATTTATTGCGCATCGCCAAAACGCGCGAATCGTCGGCATTCAAAATTGCCCTGCCGCCTGATTTCATATTTTCGATAAGTTCGGCTTTGGCAGCAGCAATATTTTCGATTGTTTCAAGGTGTTCAAGATGCACCGGCAAGACATTTAGTTCAACTGCAACGTCGGGAGGCGTGATCCGGCAGAGCCGCTCAATTTCATGGAGCGGCGTACTCATCCCCATTTCCAAAACAGCAACGTCAAAATCACCTTCAGTGACAAGCCGTAAAACCGTTAGCGGATGACCCAATCCGTTATTGTAATTTTTAATATTGGTCAAAACGCGGCGCCCGCTTGCTGCTAAGACTTCTGCTGTCAACTGTTTGGCTGTCGTTTTGCCGGCGCTGCCCGTAACGGCGACGACCGGTTTGTTCCACGCCTTGTAAACACCAGCCGCCAATCGCTGCAAAGCTGCAATCCCATCTTCAACAAACAATAAACGATGATGGAATTTTTCTAAAAATGCGTGCTCCAACAGTTTGTCAAAACGCGCAATGGCAGCAACTGCACCGCGCTCAAAAGCCTCTGGAATAAATTGATGGGCATCAGCGAATTTTCCGTTAAAACCGTTATTTTGATAATCCGGCTGCGCGAGTGCAAAAAAAAGCTCACCATCCGCGGTCGTCCGCGAATCAATCGAAAAACCTTTGACGACTGCAGACAACAAATCAGGCGAAAGTGATTTCACCTCAGCGTTCATCAAATTAGCAGCCGTTTCTAAATTCAAGTTTTTCCTTTGGCTTTACTGTTAGAGTTCGGCGAATTTTCCGCTTTGGCTTTAATTACGGGCGACGATCTGATTTTCGTCCCATTAGTTTGAGGCGTCGGCTTCTTCGGTTCGACAGGGCGCTCGCGAAGCTCGTTTGGTTTGACTGCTTTTTCCGTTATAACTTTTTCCGGCGTTTTACCTGCTAATTTAACTTTGTCGGCAGATTTCACCGGCGGTTTCGTCTGGATGATTTTTTCATCTAAAGTTGCTGCAATGTTTTTACTTTCGACGGTTTTTTCAGTTAACTTGCTTGATTCGCCCGCAACGCCTCTTTGTCTGGCGACGAGTGTCTGGCTTTGAACTCCAGGCAGATTATCAGGGGCAATATGCAGTGCAGGCAGAATTTGCTCGGCGATATCGCGGAAAATCGGGGCGGCGACATCTCCGCCGTGATGCGCTCCGCCACGGGGTTCATCAATCATTACGGCAATCACAACCGCCGGATTGTCAATCGGAGCAAAACCGACGAACGAAGCCACGAATTTATTTTGGGAATATTTCCCCTTTCCCGGATCGTATTTGTACGCCGTGCCTGTTTTTCCAGCAGAAGTATAGCCCGCAAGCTGCGCCCGCTTAGCAGTTCCGCCTGCTTCCGTAACGGCTTCGAGCATCCGGCGCATATTTCGTGCAGTTTCCGGGCTGACGACGCGACGTTGTTCTGGCGCTGTTTGCGCCAAAACTTTGCCATCCTCTTCGCGGATTTCTTTGATAATATGCGGCGCAATTCGCACTCCGTCATTGGCAACGGTTCCAAAAGCTGCTGCTGACTGTAGTGTGGTGACGCCGACTTCGTAGCCAATCGGAATTGAACCGATTGAGTCGGCAGTCCATTTTTCTGGCGCCGATAACATTCCCCTCGATTCAACCGGAAGCTCAACTCCGGTAGCAACGCCGAAACCAAAGCGCCGAATATAATCGTAAAGACGTTCCTTTCCAATTCGTCCTCCGAGCGTAATGGCCGCCACGTTTGAGGATTTAGCGAGGGCTTGGGTCAAAGTCAACAGACCGCCACTCCCCGGATCTTTAATTACTCGTGAGCCGATTTTTATCTGACCGGCGTGGGTGTCAATCGTGTCATTAGGGGTCGCGATTTTTTCTTCGAGCGTTGCCGAATAGGTCACTAACTTAAAGGTAGAGCCCGGTTCATAAAAATTTTGTACGGCGCGATTCGTCCACATTTCGGGTTTTGAATCGCCCGGTTTATTGGGGTTAAAAGTCGGCGCGTTAGCCATCGCCAAGATTTCGCCCGTTGCCGGATTGAGAACGACGGCCGCGCCGGATTTAGCTTGGGCTGTCGCAATTCCCTCCGCCAGGGCTTGTTCGACAGTATGTTGAAGCGCGTAATCAATGGTCAGAACAACGTTGCGCGGCTGCTGGTTAATTGATTCGGTTAATTCATAAACGCGCCCGCTGCCGTCGCGTTCTTCAGTTACCTGGCCGTAATCACCGCGTAAATTCTTTTCTTCCGTAGATTCGATTCCGGCCTGTCCAGCGTCTTCGCGGTTGGTAAACCCTAAGACTTGTGCACAGAGCGTTTCATTTGGATAAAAACGCTTTTGCTCCTTTCGCCAAATCAAGCCTTTAGCGATTCCCAGATTTTTGATTTTATCAACTATTTCCGGCTCCAGCTCGCGTCCGAGCGGAATTGAACGCCGGTGCGCGGCTTTACCTTCATTAAAAGTAAATACCAATTCTTTCGGATTTTTGCCCAGAATTTTGCCAAGCTGAAATGACGTTTGTTCAACATTTTCAAGTTCGGTCGGATCAATTTCGAGTGATTCGGCTTCCAATGTGACTGCTAGTTCGCGGCCGTTGCGGTCAAGAATTGAACCGCGCAGGGGCTTCGTTTTATGCTCGTGACGGCGCTGGTCAACGGCTCTGGTCAAGAGGGTTTCGTGTTGATTAGCTTGCAAATCAATTAAACGGAAGCCAATACCGCACATCCACATCACAAAAACGACGACAACCAACCCGAAACGCTTGCCGCCGGAATTTCCGCTCAGATTACGGCTTGTCGCTATTTGTGATCGCTTTTTTTCTGCTTTCATCGGTTTCGGATCGCTGTCTAAAGTTTGAGCAATTAATGACGATTGAAAGTTTTTTAACAGTCGCCTTTCAACTTTTCGACTGCTAATTTTGTTTTGCAGCTATGGTTGACGAAGCAGACATTTTTTGACCGTCCGCTTCTATGTTATTTGGCATTGCCACGAGCTCATTGATTTGAGTCGCGGTTGGCTCTCGCAAACCTATTTTCTCCGCCCTTTGCTTGAGTCGGTCAAGTGACACGACTGTTTCGCGTTCAAATAGAAGACGTTTCTGTTCGGTTTTTAAACGCTCGCGTTGACGCTGCAACTCGACATTTTTGACGCTGAACTCATACGTCGCGAAATGTTGCTGAACTGCGAAGGCAAAACCAACCACGACTAAGATTCCGACCAAAATACTGCAGAAACATTGCCACCACAAACGCAAATCGCGTTCTCGCAGGATTTCGCCATTAAATTTTTTAACTGATCTTTGCTCTCCCAGCATCCTTAGTTGCCAACCCCCAATTTGACGAGATTTTTAATTTGCTTAACTAAACTTCTAAACGCCGACAAACTCTCAACTTTGCGCTTCGAGCGCGCTGATTCAATTGCATTTCCATTTCGTTCGGGATAACTGGACGGCTGGTTAAAATTTCAATTTTACGGACCGCCCCGCACTGGCAAATCGGCAGACGAGGCGGGCATTCACAAACGCCCGACAATTTACGAAATGCCCTCTTAATAATTCGGTCTTCAAGCGAATGAAAGCTAATTACCCCTAATCTGCCATTTGGCTCTAAAACATCAACCGCGTCCCCAACAAACAAATCCAAATTTTCCAGCTCTCGATTGACGGCAATTCTGAGTGCTTGAAAAGTCCGTGTTGCCGGATGAATCCGCTCGTGTCTGCCTGCTTTGACGGCTTTCGCCACCGTTTCAGCCAATTGGTCGGTAGTTTCGAGCGGCTCTCCGTTATCACGCCTTTCAACTATCCGCCGGGCAATTCGCCGCGAAAACCTTTCCTCGCCGTATTCGTAAATGAGATTGGCGATTTCTTCTTCGGAAAGGGTTTTAAGTAACTCTGCCGCCGTCGGTTCGCTGCTTTCAGCGTTCATTCTCATGTCAAGAGGCGCATCAAAACGAAAACTGAAACCTCGCTCCGGCGCGTCCAATTGCCAGGACGAAACGCCTAAATCTGCTAAAATCCCAGTCACGCGCTCTTCACCCGCTTGTTTGAGAATGCTTTTAATTTCTCGGAAATCGGCGTGAACGGCGCGAAACCGGGTGCCGAATTTTTCGAGCCTGACGGTCGCTTTCTCAATTGCCTGCGGATCACGGTCTATTCCGATAACGCTTGAATTTGCCGAAGACTCAAGAATAGCTTCGCTATGACCGCCCATCCCAAGCGTACAATCAACAAAACGGCCGCCCCGCGCTGTTTCTAAAAAGCGTAGTGTTTCGAACAACAACACCGAAGTATGCAGCGCACTCAGGTTTTCATCGCTCGGCAAATCACTGCTCCCGCTTGTTTGTTTCAAAGAACTGTGCGAAGTTTTTTTTCGCTTCACTGCTTAGAAAATTAGATAAACCTTGATAAAGCCGCTTCATGTTCGGCCGTGAACGGGTTGTTTTCCAAATGCGTTTGAAACTTCTCCGCATCCCAAACTTCCAAAAAGTGAAGTTGTCCGATTACCGAAACTTCACCCAAAATTTCTGCTTTGCGGCGCAAAATCGCCGGAATCAAAATCCGTCCCTGCGTATCAAATTCCGTTTGTTGCCCAAAGTAATTTGCGCGGTAGAGAAATGATCGTTTTGCCATGTCCAGCGAAGGCAAAGTTGCCAGTCGCTGCTCTATTGCTTCCCACTCTCTGAGCGGATAAATCCAAACGCTGTCACCAGTTAAGCTGGTTACAAATACTTCTGCTCCGTATTTTTCCTCTATTCGACGACGGAAATTGCTGGGAATTTTCAATCGCCCTTTGTCATCAATAGTGGCGGTATAATTTCCACGAAGCATAGAAGATTAATGATTTGGCACAGAGTGCTTAAAAATAAGTGTTAAGCAGTTTGGGGAGATATGAAAATTTGTTTGGTTTTCAATCAGAACCACTTTAGTCCACTTTAGTCCACCTTGAGGCATACTACGTTTGTTCTCTAGCTCTGTCAAGAAAATTCAAAAATTATTTTTGGCAGTTAAATGTCGTTTTCCGCCCTCGCAAGTTTAAGCAGGTTTGCTTAAACTTCACATATCAAATTCATTGCTTGACGAATGACGATTCGTGTTCAATACTTTATTAAAAAGTCAGATTTGAAATCTAGCTTAGAAGGACAAAAATATGCCATATCCAGAAATCATGATTCAAGGAATGCGTCAGGAATTAACGAGGCTCGGGGTAGAAGAAACCAAAACCCCGGAAGCCGTTCAAGACGCAGTTGAAAACACAGAGGGAACGCTGATGGTAATCGTTAATTCAGTTTGCGGTTGCGCGGCAGGCGGTGTTCGCCCCGGGATTGCGATGGCGCTCGAAAGCGAAGCCAAACCGGATCGCATTATTACGGTTTTTGCCGGAGCCGACATTGACGCGACTGAAGTTGCCCGCGATTACTTTACTGGTTACGCGCCGTCGTCGCCGGCAATAGGGTTTTTGAAAAACGGGAAACTCGTGCAAATGTTTGAACGACGTGACCTCGAAGGTCGTCCGCCCGTGCAAATCGCGCAGACGCTTTCTCAAGCATTTAATCAACATTGCAAGACGGCAACCGCTGCAACTAATTAAATCTCTCAAAAGAGGCTGAATAAAAGCGATGAGGCTCTCTCTGAGCCTCATCGCTTTTATTTGTAAGACTACAAGGTGAAAAATTTCCGAATCGCTACTTTTGCCCTTCGTACACATCTTTTTTGCTTAACCCGTCTTTTTTGAGTTTTCGCGTAAAAG
>JBDTZD010000167.1:0-1963 GCA_040005335.1 Pyrinomonadaceae bacterium
AGCTGTTGAAAATTTATTCAACCGTTCGCTTTTTCGGCGGCGCGAGCGAGAATCTCGCCGCTCCATCGTAAACTCGCTTGGGCGAGATTGTTGATTTGTTTGTAAAACTGCTCGTCGCCGATTTTTTCGGCAAAATCCTTTTGCAGATAAAAAGAAAGCGTTTCGCTGTCAAAGACGATTCTCCCGCCGCCATTATTTGTTTCGTTCTCTTCGGCGAAAATCGCGTCGAGAACTTTGTCCTGCGGCTCACTCCGAAAACGGTAAATCAAGGCTTGCGCCAAAAGAATTTCTTCCCGCTCGTCGTATTCAAAACCAACGAAAGCCTCGCCGATGCGCGCTTGCACAAAATTTTTCTCGTCAAAAAAAGAGGCTTTATTACCCCATCGGCGGAAAAAAACTTCAATCTGCTGTTTTGCTTCTTCTTTGGTCATTCGGGCGTTTCAATCAATTAAATCTGCCTTGTCGCGCCTGATCAAACGGGACTCGTTCGGGTAAGTAAAATTCTTCAAAGCCATGCGACACGAGCGGTCTGCCTTCGCGGAAATAATGCGTCACGGCATCGCGTCCGGCATGCGCGAACGGATTGAGCCACGACCGAAGTCCGAAAGCCTGCGGCACGCCGTCGTTGCGGTTGACATAATGAACGTATTGCGGACCGTCGGGAAAACGACGCGATGCGCCCCCGAAGGTTTCGACTTTGATATGGCTCATCAAGCGTTCCGCGTCCTGACGTGACATTCCGTCTTCACTCATCAGGCGATTTTTGACATCGGTTAAAGCGCGGCTCGTGATAATCGCTCCTTGACTGTGTGCCAACAAGTGCGGGCTGCGCCCGGCACGAAGTTCGTTGTAAACGGTGTCGGCGAGCGTATCAACCGCCGGATTGTTGCCGATATCGAGCTTATCGCCGAGACTTTGCAGAATATCGGCGGCGGAACTCTCCGTTGCATTATGAATGCCGACGACGCGCGAGCCGCTGGCATCGGCAATTGCCTGCAAACTGTTCGCTTGCCCGCCGACATCGGTGCGGATGCCGTTGACGTAAATTAAAGTTTCGTTGTTAGTTACACCGTTTCGCGGCGTAACGGCGGGAACGTTGCTCAAAGGCGTATTTGGCGGAAAAGTCCGTCCGCCTGCGCCGACCAGATGTCCGTCGAATTGTTTGTCGGGTGGTGGTGGTGGCGGCGTTCGCCGGTTCAGAAAACTCAAAGGATGAAATGCGGTGGAAATTCCCTTGCGCGAAGCGTAAAGCGAACTTAAACTCTCACCTGATTGACGCAAAAACGTCTGCGCCGCGTGTGTTTCCTGCTGCACTTCGTTTTTGATTTTGCCCGGAAGCGATTCGGCTAAATGCAGAGATTCATTAATTTTGTGGCGCAGATTTGAAAACGCGCGATTTATTCCCAAGCTCATCTTTTTCTCTCCTTTTCTCAAATAATACTTTCTTATTTAATATTATCGGCAGCAATTGCAAAATGTTTCCTGATTATTTTTTTAATGTTGTAAAATTTTCTTAACAAAATGAGAAACTTTTTCAAAAAATTGCCGATAATATAAAGAAATGAATGAAGAACCTGAAATTGTAGATTCAAGTCAGATGAATGTTTTGAGTAATTTCCCAATTGAATACGAAAACGATGAAGAAATAACTGAGTCCGAGAGCGCAGAAAAAGCTGAACTTTCTATTTGTTCCTTAGATAAAAACATTATTATTGCTTACCGTTCAAAAAAAAGCGGTCGCTTGATAAGCGAGATAATTTTTGACAAACAAAATATTTTACTTATTGCAGAGAATGTCGACAAACTATTAAGTGAGGAAAAACCTTGGGATAAACCAATTGAATTTGAAAATGGCAAAGATAAACTTTTGATAACTTATTCGAGCAGTTGGGCGCACAATTTGCCCGCGCCGCTTGAACGAATCAACATTTATAATCGCCGGAATTATGAATTGGATAATTTA
>JBDTZD010000413.1:0-21770 GCA_040005335.1 Pyrinomonadaceae bacterium
GCGTCAGCCGGAACATCGGATTCTCCGGTGGCGAAATTGATAATCGAGAGATTTAACGCATCTACGACTTGCTGCGGCGTACTAGCAGATTTTAAGGCTTGTGCGGCTTGTTCATTGGCTGCTTTTTGCGCATCTGCTCCAGTGCCCAGAAAAAACGCTGGAAGCGTCCAACCTGTGAATAAACTTTTGATTTTATCAATTACGGTTTGCGGAATATTGCCCGCTGCGACGAGCCTGTTTTCGCCTTCAAAAGTTAAAGTTCCACTTGCCCAGCCTCTTAAGGAAGGCAGAAGTTCGGCAAATTTTGCCAGCCAACTCACCGGTTTCGCATTCTGGTCAATTTTTAGTCCGCTAAAATCAGTGTTAGCGTCGCCAAGCTCTCTTCTCATAGATTCCATAATTTGATTTTTTTCGGCTTCGCTGGAAACTATACCGGTAACCGAATATTTGCCGTTTTCCGCGCGAATTGATAAACGCGGATCAATTTTCGCAGTTGCTACAGCAATGTTAGAATTGGCGTGGGCAGTAATGGCATTAGTGTTTGCCATTGCCACGTTTTGATTAGGTTTGCCGCAAAATTGGTAACCTATAAACCCGAGCAAAACGACCAGCACGAGCGGTAAAATCCATCGCAAAACCGAACCGTCGTCTTTTTCAGTGACAGTGTTTCTTCTTGCGGTATCCGTAAGCATCTCTCCTGCGGCATCGGTACGGTCGGGCATTCCGGCAGTTCCCGCTCTCTCGCCTCCGCTGCCGCTTTTTCCGCTTAAATAACTGCCTATCATTCCGGTCAAATTGTTATTACTTGGGACAACGCCGTTTGGAGTGAGTTTATCTATAACGGTCGGAATTAGAAACGAGAGTGCGGAAATCGCTGTTGCTGTTGGCAACCCTCCCGCTTGAGTGGTAATGTCGCTCAAATTATCTGTGCCGAGAGCATCTTCAGTTTGCTGGTTGGAAAGCGCGGAGTTTGCGCCGCTTGAAACCCATGAATTCGCCGTTTGTTCCAAACCGGCGCGACGAAACATCTCTAAAAAACCATTCAGACCACCTGCCTTATTTATCATCAAACCAAACAAGGCCGATAATAAAGCGTTACCTTTATCGCCTAAGTGAAATCGTTCATTCACTTCACTTATGAGCGAATCAAACAAAGCCATATCTTACTCCAATGTAGATTTTAAGGGTTTTTGAATATGCGAAGTCTAACTGCAAAGCAAAAGAAAAACAAGAGTTTAATCGTTGATTTTTGTTTGAAAAGATTAACTCTGGATTTTACCGCGTCGTATTAAATCGTCTAAAACATTTTGCAGTTCGACGCGTTTTGCTGCAATTTCTGCGTCATTGGCTGAGGCGGAAACATAAATTGGCGGCGCGACCTCAATTAGAATTTTGGTAAAGGGGCGGGGAATTTCCATTCTGTCCCAGCTTTTGATTGTCCAAAAGGAACGCGCCGTCAGCGCGAAGGGCACAATCGGATTGCCGGTTTTTTTGGCGAGCAGTAATGCGCCTTCTTTGACAATGTGACGAGGACCCTTTGGTCCATCAACCGCAAATCCGGCTGGGCAACCGAGCTTCATCAAACGAATTTGTTCGACGAGCGCGCCCACTCCGCCGCGCGTCGATGAACCGCGCACTACGCCGTAACCGAATCGCTGAATAAAACGGGCAATATATTCACCGTCAAAACTCTGCGAGGTCATGACGACGAGTTTGTGATGACGAAAATAGTAAGTAGCCGGAAATATTGAGCCGTGCCAAAAACACTGAATCGGCAATTGTCCGGCTTGTCTGATTCTTTCGAAATGTTCCATCCCGCGCACTTCAAAACGAAGTGTTTTCCCGATCAATGAAATAAGTAGAAAAAAAACTAGATCGGCGGCGCAAATCAACCATCTTTTGTGCCAGCTATAACTCCTTAAATCCGCAAATTCGTAGGCTTTTTCAATTGTCCTTCGGTCTTTTTCGGCGAGAGCGATCATCAAGATTATCAATCATTAAAATCTGTTAAATTGCGGTTAGTTCAAAAACTCTGTCCATCGAATTATTCCAACTTTCAAGCAATAAATCCGCTGGGCTTTTTTCAGCAATTAAAATTCTGTGTCGCAAAACTTCCAAAAATCGGATTTCGTCAGGCGCCTGCCGCGCCAAACCTTCAGTTGCCAATAAAATAATTTGTTTGGCTAAATCTAGGACTTTGACCGCGCCGCAGACAGTTTGTAAACCGTTTTTTAAGACGTCTCGCTGGAGCTTGATAAATTCCTGCGCCGTTAATTGCGGGGCGATTAATAAAGCTTTTTCCAAACTTTCGGCGTCGTAGAGCAAACCTTTCCAAAGCGCAGCAATGGCGAGTGCATGTTCCAAATTACCGCCATCAGCGGCGCGGAATTCAAGATAATTTTTGAGCCTGACTTCGGTGAAGATTGTAGTCAAATGTGTCTGCCAATCCTCGATGGTCGGCGAAAATTGCTTATTTCCCAGAAAATCTCGAAAGGGTTTGCCGGTAAAATCCTGCACATAATCGTTGCCGCGTTGCGCGAAAAGCATCGGTACATCAAGCGCGTATTCAATAAAATCTTCAAGCGAAAATTCTCGCCGCAGAGCCAAAGGTGAAACGCCGCAGCGATTGGCGTCGGTTTCGAGCCAGGTTGCGACGCGCATAGATTGACAGCCGGTGTCCTCGCCGCCTGCAAACGGAGAATTGGCAAAAATAGCCGCAACTGTGGGAGCCAGGCGATTACCGATAATAAACTTTTTGATTAAATCGGTTTTGTTTTCATAGTCAAGATTGACCTGCACGGAGCAAGTTCGAGTCATCATGTCCCAAGCCCGTTGCCCGCGCGTCGCCAGATACGGTTTCATCAATTTATAACGCGGTTTCATAAACCAGTTTTGCTCGTCAATCGTTCGCAAAGGGTCGAAACCGAGCGCGAGAAATTTGAGGTTTAGTGCTGCGCCGACTTTTCGCAAGTCGGCGTAAGCCATCTGTAAATCGCGTTCGATGTCGTGCAAACTCGTTTGCGGCGCACTCGAAAACTCAATTTGCCCGCCCGGTTCTATCGTCCATTTGCTGCCGTTCGCACTGCGCGTTTCAACCAGCGCACCGCTTTCAAAAATTAGTTCGCTTTCAGATTTAGCCAGTCCGCGCAAAACCGCTTGCACTTGCCCGTTATCAAGCCGTTGTTTAGTGCGCGCGTCAAAACCGAAAAGTTCTATTTCCACGCCGACGCGCCAATCCTCACGCGGTTTCGCTCCCTGCCGTAGATATTCGACAAACTCCGTTTTGATATTTTTAATTTGTGAAGTCAAAATTAAACTGCCTGAAACAAGTTACTCGCGAATCTCTTTTCAGAATCAAACCAGCTTTGTCGCAGCTCGAAGCCTGAAACCGCGGCTAGATGAGTTAAATCTTCGTGATTAAACTTATAAGAATTTTCCGTGTGAATAGTTTCGCCCGCCGCCAAATCAATTTTTAAATTTATTTTTTCGAGGTTCACGCGTTGCGTTGTCAAACTTTCCAGATGCATTTCGACGCGCCCTTCTGCTTCGTTATAAATTGCCAGATGCCGAAATGCCCGCAAATCAAAATCTGCGTCAAGTTCGCGGTTGAGCCGCGCCAGAAGATTTAAATTAAACGCCGCCGTCACAAGCGTCGGGTCGTCGTAAGCGTCAATTAAAACCTGGAAATCTTTTTTCAAATCTGTCCCGAGCAATACGCAGTCGCCCGGTTTTAAAGATTTTCGCCAAATCGTCATTAATTTCCGCGCCTCTTCATAAGTAAAATTGCCGATATTTGAACCTAGAAATAAAGCTAAAACACGTTTTTCTTCGTCCAGCTTAAAATTCTCAAGCGCAGTAAAATAATCGGCAGCGTAAGCTTCCACACTTAGATTCGCGTACATTTGCAGCAATACGCGCGAACTTTCTTCAAGCACCGTGGGAGAAATATCATTTGGGATAAAGAGCAATTCGTTTTGCGTTTTTAAAATGGCTTCGATTAAAACTCTCGTTTTCGTCGCGCTCCCGCTCCCAAGTTCGAGCAGCACTTTTTCGCCCGCCACGGCAGCCACGATTTCGTCAGCAAAATTCTCCAAAATTTCTGCTTCGGCTCGCGTCGGGTAATATTCCGGCAATAGTGTGATGACATCGAAAAGCGCCGACCCGACGGCATCGTAAAAATACTTTGGCGGTAAACTTTTGGGCTTTGCCATAAGTCCTGCGTAAACATCTTCGGCCAGAGTGCCCTGCGCTTGGCGACTGGCGAAACTATGAATTTTCAGACGCTCATCGGTCATTTGATTGTTTTCGCAATTATTTCCAGCTCTTGTGAAATTTTACTGATGCTCGTTATCATAACGCATCAAAACAAAAAAAGGATTACGGAAAAATTAAGATGTCGGATAATTTACGTGAAACGATTGCCAAGCGGTTTATGGAAACCCGCGCCAAAACCCTGGAAATTTTTGAACTCACCGACGAAGCCGCTTTGCGCCAAAGCCCCGGTTTTGGATTTCGCCCGATTTTGTGGCATTTAGCCCACCAAGGAACATTTGAAGAATATTGGTTGTTGCAAAAAATTGGCGGCGCCAACGCTGTCAATGAAAGTTTCCAACGCATTTTCGATCCGATCAAAACTCCGCGCGAAAATTCAACAGATTTGCCGTCAAAAGCTGAAATGCTCGAGTATTTGCAAGCCGTTCGCGAAAATGTTTTGAAAGCTCTGGACAGATTCGATTTTACGTCTGACGATTCGTTGCAGCGTGACGGCTATGTTTTTAATTTGGTTCATCAACACGAATTGCAGCATCAGGAAACGCTTGCTTATTTATTTCATCTGTTGCCGCCGGATAAAAAAGTTCAAAGTTCAAAGTTCAAAGTTCAAAGTTCAAAGCCACTTGATTCATTCCTCAACTCTCGTCATTCATCCTTCGAAATAGCTGCTGGCAATTTCATCGTCGGCGCTGCTTCGAACGATTTTGCTTACGACAACGAAATACCGGCTCACGAACTTTTTATTCCAGCATTTAAACTCGACAAATTTCTCGTTACAAATGCCGAATTCGCTGAATTTATTGCCGAAAAAGGTTATGAACGCGAGGAATTCTGGAGCCCGGAAGGTTGGCAATTGCGGGAAAAAGAAAATTTGAATGCGCCGCTCTATTGGCAAAAATCGGCGGATAATTGGCGCATTCGCACGATGTTTGCGGAAAAATCTTTGACAGATTTGTCAAACTTTCCGGTTTACGGCGTTTCGTTTTTCGAAGCCGAAGCTTACGCCCTGTTTCGCGGAAAACGCCTGCCAACCGAGTTTGAGTGGGAAAAAGCAGCTTCGCTCAATGCGCTTGAGTCTGAAGACTGTAACTTCGGCTGGC
Organism: Pyrinomonadaceae bacterium; assembly: GCA_040005335.1. Classification (GTDB taxonomy): domain Bacteria; phylum Acidobacteriota; class Blastocatellia; order Pyrinomonadales; family Pyrinomonadaceae; genus JBBQUS01. The sequence goes on from JBDTZD010000413.1 coordinate 5,373, forward strand.
GGTTTGGCGAAACTACGCCGGTCAATTATTTCGAGAACAAATCGTTTGCAGATATTCGCGGCAATTTGTGGGAATGGACTTCGAGCAATTTTGCCCCGTACCCGAATTTTAATCCGTTCCCCTACGAAGACTATTCTGCAGCCTGGTTTGACGGTGATCACAAAGTTTTAAAGGGCGGTTCGTTTGTGACTTCGAAAGAAATGCTGCGCTCCAGTTTTCGCAATTTCTTTCGCCGCCAGTTTCGTATCGCGTTTGCTGGAATTCGGCTGGCTGCAAGTGTTTGACACAAGAAAGTTATTTGTTAAGATTAACTTACAAGGAAATTTTAATGAGCCCGGTAATGAAAGAAAATGTGGAAGAATTGTCTGCGAGCGAGTTTGACGCGCCTCGTTGGTCTGTCGTGAGCGCTGAAGATTGCGCGGCTAGCAGTCTGAGTTACGACGAAGCCGCTAATCTTGTCCAGAAGATGTCAGATTCGATTCCGGGTTTGTGTATTGTCACGGATGAAGCTGCAAATCGTCTTTACGGCAAACCAAAATCAATTGAAAACGGCAAACTTCCACACGTTGCCGCGCCCAATACTTTTGCTGAAACCCTCTAGTTAAACTTTACGAAAATATTTTATCCGCTCTATCCAAAACATTTTGTCACAAAAGACAATTGCACGGTGTTTTCTGTTTATAAACTCATTAAAATCTGTTTTCAAAACACGAAAAAGAAATGCGAAAAATCTATCTAGCTGCTTTTGTTCTCGGTGTCATACTCGGCTCTTTGATTGAGATTCACTCGCAAACTTTTGATGAACAGCAAACATCGCAGGAAATTGCCGCACTTTTTAATAAAACCAAACACAAGGTTAAAGAAAAGCGCGGCATCAAAATTGAAAATTTTGTTGATATTAAAAGCAAGCCTGCCGTTAAGCAAAGTTCAATCCCCCAAAAATGGACGCGAGCGAGGGATTCACGCTGAACAAACTATTTTACGAGTTGAAATAGAGTTAAATCCCTCAAACTACTTTGCAAAGCTGGCGCTCGATTCGAAGTATTCACGAGCGGCGCGAATTTCTTCCATCTTGGAAATTCGGTCAACAATAAATTTTATTACACTTTTAGTCCATGACGGCATGAATTGCTTTCTGTAAACAATTTGATTGGTCGTCGGCTTTTGCTCAACTAAACGCGCTCATCCCAGCAATTCTTTCCGAAGACCCGCAACGTTTCCGAATCACGATTAAAAATCAAGGCTTGGCTTTATTTCCCGCTGTCTTTACGACTTGCTTAGCAGAATTCCATTTCTGACATCCACCATATCTCGCCATACAAATAACGGTTGAAGTTTTTACCTGTTTTTCTGATAAAGTAATGGTAGAATTAGGTCGCTTGTTCTCCGCGTCCTAACTTTAGCGACGAGATTAGGTTAGGAGCAATCTTATCACAGCTAATCATGATGGTTTTCGCATGAATAAAATAGAGCCGACTTCGCCAGAACTGCAAGAAGCTCTTTTTGAACTTCGACGATTTTTGTCTGATGAAGTCTCGCCCCTTGCTGTTTCAGATTCAATCTTATTACTGCTGAAGAACGATCCAGATATTATGGTATCGGGGGTTCGCTCATGGGTTGAAGGGCAGTTGCTTAGGCAACAATCAGTTTCAACTGCCAATTGTCTTTATCATGCTCTAAAAAAAATTCACATTGTGGGCGAGCTTAATCTCGTTCCTAAAGATCGGCTCGCAAAATATGTTCATTATCTTTCACACTTTGCTATTCGTTTCTGCCCTCCGCCCGATCGTAAAAGTTTAGCATCCAATTTAACTCACCTCGGAGAGACCGAAACTGGTCTGGAGGCGCCTGTTAATTTTTTCTATTTGCAACCGGAAAGAGATGCGGTTCAACCTTTAAGAGCGACAACCGATAAAGATTACACTAAAGAAGCCGTAAAGTGGGGGCGGCGATTCGATCTGTTGCTTGAACGCATAGAGGATAAAGCCGTTAGCAACGGTTTTGCCAATGCTCAATCCCTTTTCGACAGTAGCGCAGCGGTTAGCTTGAGCGATGCCGAAGCGCTCCTCCAAGGCAAAGCCGAGAACAATGGCGAACTGGCAGCCCGCGCGTTTGCTATGGCTGCTGGGAGCTCGCAAACTGAAGACGAGTTAGAACAATACTTGCAACGTCTTGGACATAACAATTTACAGACCAGTTCACAAGAAATTCTGAAGACGCTTGGCCACAATCTTCCCGACTGGGCTGTTCTCACAAGCCCGGAATCTGGAGAAACCGACACCGCGCCCATCAAACGTACAGACAGCCTGCTCGATGCTATGCAGCGTGTGGTCAGTTTAGCGACAGACCCTGACGAACGAGCAAAGCGATTTAACGAAATTGTTCAAACTGCGGTTCTTGAGTTCAACAATGGCTCGCTTGGGCGCGCCGTCTCAATGCTTGATGCCGCCGAAGAATTGATTACCGCCAAGGAAGTTGAAGTTTCGACAGTTAACTTTGTTCGCCGGAGAGGGCACGAAAAGCTTAATTATGAACAACTTCGCACATATGTCGAATCTACGCATCAACGTCCGCTTGTTCGCAAAGTTTTGAGCTTTTTTGAAGATTTAAGTCCGGAGGGGCTGCTCGCCAAATTGCGTATTGAAGAAGTCCGCAACCGCCGCCGCTTAATCATGACTTTGTTGGAAATTCATGGTACTGATGCGCGTCCGATTGTCTTCAAAGCACTGCAGTCAACTCTGGAGGAACGAGAGGACAAAATTTGGTATTTTCAAAGAAATCTTTTACATCTGCTCCATTTGATTCCGCGTCGGATTGATATTTGTTCTGATGATGAAATTAACATCATTAGAACATTCACTGAATTGAGGCATCCTACCCAAGTTATTCGTGAAGCTCTGCCTAATCTCGCGCTTAAAGACGATGAAAGAGCAGAGCAGGGTTTGATCGCCTGCCTGAAAGAATATGAGAAGGGTCTGCTTAATATTGATGAAACGCCGTTCGCGCCATCAGACTTAAAACTGCTCTTGGACCGAGTTATGTTCGTGCTTGCCCGCGTTGGGACTCCAGGAGCGCGGCGAGCCATACTCGAACACGGTCTTAAGCAACAGCCTCAACTTGGCGACACACTAGCGCGTCTTACCGAACTCGGCAGCCAAGACCTTTCAAGCGACGCGGATCTAGTCAAAACCATTTTGTCGGCTCTCGGACGGGAATTGCCAAACAAAATTCTGAGTATGTTTGTGAAGAAGGATGATAAAGCCGCAATAAATTTGATAAAGGCGCTTGCCGGAACTCCTTCCCCTGAAGTGCGCCGCACTCTCGAAGAAATAACTAGAAAGTACTCTAATCAAGAGTTTGCCAAAACAGCAGCTGACGCCTTGGCGGGTTTTGATAAAGCTGAGCGACCGCCAACCGCTCAAGCAGAAGCGGCTCCTTCTGCGTCACCAGCATCACCTTCTATACACACTTCATTTGAAACTGAGGCTACTACTCCTGCTCCCGCCGCTTCGCTTTCCGGCGATCTTGCCCTTTTCGGATTGCCTTCTCTGCTGCAAAATTTGGCAGAGTCCCGACTATCGGGCGTTCTCACATTAAAGAGTAAAGAGAGCGAAACAATCGGAACAATATCGCTTGACGAGGGCAAAATTTGTTCGAGCAGCGCAGGACCTTTACGCAACGTTGATGCCGTTTATCAGTTGCTGCAGAAACCTCTTGCTGGAACATTTCAGTTTGTCAAAGTCGAAAATTTACCAGCCAGCGAAGTTGCTGACGGCGAGCCGCTCGAATTAATTCCGGTCTTACTTGAAGGTATGCGGCGATACGATGAACTTCAAGCAAGCAGCGCTCTTGTTCCTGATGAGGCAACCTTTATATTGACTGAAATTGAACCGACGCCGCACGAGGAAGAACAGGATGAAAACCTTGTTAAAGCAATTTGGGACAGCGTTTCTGCCGGAGCAACAGCCGCCGCGTGTGAACTGCAAATAATCATTGATTCCTACCGAATTCGCCGCCTGCTTTCCCACTGGGTCGAACAGGGCGCTTTAAAATTAGTAACTCCCAACCAAAGTTTTGATAATCCTGTGACTAATTGATTGACTGTATTATTAATCAATTTCTACAATAACTTTGCCAAAACTAGCGTTCGATTCGAGATATTCGTGAGCCGCGCGAATTTCTTCCATCTTGAAAACTCGATCAACAACGGGCTTGATAACGCCTTTTGCCAGCAACGGCACGACTTGTTGTGAGAACAATCTGGTTGCCGTCGCCTTTTCCTCAGACGAACGCGCTCGTAACACCGTCCCAAAAATTCTCAGGCGTTTCTTCATCACGATTGAGTAATCAAGCTCGGCTTTATTTCCAGCCGTCGTGCCGACCAAAATCAGCCGTCCAAGATTTGCCAAAGCCGCCAAATTTGCTGCCAGATATTTTGCGCCCACCAAATCCAAAACAACGTTGACGCCTGTTGTCGTTTGATTAATAATTTCCGCCAAATCGCTTTCGCCAGCCATTAATATTGCTTCGTCAAGCCCGTATTCTTTAGCTTTTTCAAGCTTATCAGCGGTTCGCGAAGTTCCAATCACAATAGCGCCTGCCGCTTTCGCTAGTTGCAAGCCCGCTAGTCCAACGCCGGAGCCAACCGCGTGAATCAAAACCGTCTCGCCTATCTTTAAATTTGCCTGCGTAAACATTGCGTCGTGCGCGGTGATAAATGCTTCGGGAATTGCGGCGGCTTGCGTGAAATTTAAGTTCATTGGGATTTCGGCAAGTGTGTTTTCCGGCACGCAAACAAATTCTGCTTGAGCCGCACCAGCCGTAATTCCCATCACGCGCTGACCAATGTTTAAATTGATTACTTCGTCGCCAATTTCCGCGACTTCGCCCGCAAATTCAAGCCCAGGTATTTCTGTCGGAAAGCCTTTTGGCGCAGGATAGTGTCCGCGTCGCTGCAGCAAATCCGCTCGATTCAGACCGGCGGCACGAACCCGAATCAACACGCGATCTGCCACAGGTGTAGGTAAATTAGCAACTTCGCGCACTTCAAGATTTTCCGCTCCACCAAATTCTCGAATAAAAACTGCTTTCATAATTCTCTTTCAATCAATTGAAATAAATTATCAAGCTTTTTGCATAATATAAAGTTGACTTCTTTGCACTTTTCAAAATATATGGAATCAATGAAACCTTTGGACATCTTCAACTTGATTGCCGAGCTTGCTACTGCAATTTCTGTTATTGTCGCATTTATCAGCATTCGATCGGCGGTAAAAGCTAATCGAACCAAAATGAACGTTCAGGTTTTAATGACATATTCAGAGCGATATGAGCGGATTATGGAATCTTTTCCTGAAAATGCTTTTCGTTCAAGATTTAATATGGAAACGCTGCCGCCCGAAACTGAACAACTGACAATCGCGATTCTTCGCTATTTGAATATGTGTTCGGAGGAATTCTACTTTTGGCAGTCGAAATATATTGATGACAAGGTATGGAAAATTTGGGAGCATGAACTGAGACGGATGCTCAGTTCGAAACTGGTGATGCGCGAGTGGCAAAAACTTGAACCGGAATTTCAATCATATCCGGAGTTTTTGTCATTTGTTAAAAAGGCCCAAGCAGAGCCTTTTCTAGCATCAGCGACAGATAATAAATCTTTCAATCAACGACAATTAAAACAGAGTTCGTAGCTGTATTGAAATTTTTCTGCAAAATAATCTTAAAACTTATATCACCAAATCACATCAGTTTTTTTGCTTTTGCCACAACATTTTCAACTGTGAAACCGAATTCCTTAAAAACATCCGGGCCGGGAGCGGACAAGCCAAAACGGTCTTGCGTGACGGTGTCGCCGGATGACCCGATCCAGCGATCCCAGCCTTGGCGAACTCCGGCTTCGATGGCTAGCCGCGCCGTGATTGTTGGCGGCAAAACTTCGTCTCGATAGCTTTGTTCCTGCTCCTCAAAAAATGCCCAGCAAGGCATCGAAACAAGACGCGTCGGTGTTCCTTCAGCTTGCAATTGTTCGCGAGCTTTCATTGCCAGACCGACTTCTGATCCGGTTGCCATTAAAATCAACTTCGGTTTGCCGCCCGTCGCTTCGGCTAAAATATAGGCGCCTTTGTGCAAACCGCTGGCGTCAGCGTATTCGCCGCCAGTGCGGTCAATCACATCAACTTTCTGTCTGGAAAGCGCAAAAGCCGTTGGACGATGTTGATGTGTGAGCGCCGCGCGCCACGCCTCGCGCGTTTCGTGTGCGTCGCATGGGCGAATCAGGGCGAGATTTGGAATCGCTCGCAATGCGGCTAGATGTTCGACTGATTGGTGCGTCGGACCGTCTTCGCCGAGACCGATTGAATCATGTGTGAAAACGTAAATTACTTGAATTTCTGACAAACACGCAAGCCTGATTGAGCCTTTCATGTAATCGGAAAAAGTCAGGAACGTCCCGCCAAACGGAATCACGCTGCCGTACAAAGCCATGCCGTTCATCGCCGCGCCCATTGCATGTTCGCGAACGCCGAAATGCAGAATGCGACCGTCATAACTGCCAAACTGAAAATCGTGCGAATCTTTTATCGAGGTGTTATTTGACGGCGCAAGATCAGCCGAACCGCCAATCAATTGTGGCAAAACGGGCGCGAGCGCGTTGATGACTTCGCCGGAAAACGCGCGTGTTGCCGCCGCTTTGCCATCATCGAATTTGGGCAGCGCGTCTTCCCAGCCGGCAGGCAATTCGTTTTTGCGAATGTCTGCAAAATCCTCGCCAAGTTCGCCGTGCGTCGCTTCGTACTTTTGAGTAAGAGCGAGCCATTCTTGCTCGGCGCGTTCGCCATTTTCAATTGCCTCTCGAAAATGCGCGTAAACTTCTGTCGGCACGTAAAACTGGGCGTTTTCGTCCCAACCCAAATTGCGTTTTGTCTCGCGCACCGCTTCCGCGCCGGGCGCGTCAGAGTGCGCTTTGCTCGTCCCGGCTTTTGGCATTCCGAAACCGATAATTGTTTTGATTGAAATCAGCGAAGGTTTGTCCGTCACTTTTTGCGCTTCGCGAATCGCGCTTTCGATTTCCTGCAAATCGTTGCCGTCCCCGACCGTCAGCGTGTGCCAGCCGTAAGCTTCAAAGCGTTTGGCGCGATCTTCGGTAAAGGCGAGACTGGTAAATCCATCAATCGTGACGTGATTATCGTCGTAAAGGTAAATCAGTTTGCCGAGCTGTAAATGTCCGGCGAGAGAAGCGGCTTCCTGCGACACGCCTTCCATCAAATCGCCGTCCGAGCAGATGCAGTAAATAAAATGATCGCAAACGGGAAAATTATCTTGATTAAATTTCGCGGCAAGATGCGCCTGAGCGATTCCCATTCCGACGCCGTTCGCAAAACCTTGTCCAAGTGGACCAGTCGTAATCTCGACGCCGGGCGTCAAAACATTTTCGGGATGTCCGGGCGTTTTTGAATGAAGCTGACGAAATCGCTTTAACTCCTCCATCGGCAAATCATAACCCGTCAAATGCAGAAGGCTGTAAATCAGCATCGAACCGTGTCCGGCACTAAGCAGGAAGCGGTCGCGGTTAAACCATTTTGGATTTTTCGGATTGTGCTGTAAAAAGCGCGTCCACAAAACATAAGCGGCGGGAGCCATCCCAAGCGGCAAACCGGGATGCCCGGATTCCGCCTTTTGCACAGCATCCAAAGAAAGCGTGCGAATCGTGTTGATGCAAAGTTGGTCGAGTTCCGGATTGATGGTTTCCGTTATTTCTGTTGCTTCGTTCATTTTTATTAAAACTCCAAGAAAAACTGTTTTTTATAAATCAATATTCGTCATCGAAATCTTCGTCTTCTTCGTAAAAATCAGATTGAAAATCACGCAGAAAAATGTTTCTAAATTGTCTATTTCTACTAAGCAGATTGCGTATATATCCGCGCAAATCCTGATTCGACAAATTCGTCAAAAGCGAATCGAGTTCGCGACTCAAACCGCTCTCGGCAGATTTTACGCCTTTATTTTTGAAATGGTAGAGAACCGCCGCGACGTGTTTGCAGATGTCACCCCAATCGTATGGACAATCACATTCATAATTAACGACTTTAGTGCCGTCGAGCTTGACTAAAACGTTGTAATCACGGCTCCCCATCACCCATGCGCTAAATTCACCATCAGCGACTTTTTGAATTTTCAAGACGCTCCCGGATTTAAAATAATCTGCGCCGCGCTCCAAGATTTTCGGCTCAATCAGTGTTTCAAAATTATCGAGCGTTAGCGAAAGCATTTTCCTAATCCAAATACAAAAAGCAAAGAAAGATGATTTAAAGGGTTTAAATCTAGATAAACTTAAACCCTTTAAATAATTATTGATAAGTCGAGCGAAGCCTGCGCCAATTAAATCAAAAGAGCGTTAGGGTATAAACTGACAAATTACTAGACTCGGTTGCGATTAGTTTTGATAAATTGCCATTAGCTTTAGCTATTGGATAAAATATAAGAAACATCAGGCTTTAGCCAAAATATCTGAAATAAACAATTTTCCGTATTGCTTTAGCTCAAGCTGAGGAAGCAATTGACTATTTTAAATTTGGCTAAAGCCCATAGCCTTTGATTACTGTCACTAACTTTAGCTAGTGGCAATTTATTTAATATCAACAGAAGCTAGTATTGCCAGAGAATTCCGTTATCGCTGACAGCGTAAATGTTTTCGTTTGGGCTGACTGCAATCCGAGCAAAATTATTCTTAAAACTCATTTGATTAAAATTTGCTCCTCGATCCCCGGAAAACCAGAAGGTTCCGTTTGTTCCGACCAGATAAATTTGACCGTTATTGCCGGTTGCGACATCCGCCATTCCGCTCGCATTTGTTTGTGTCCAACTGCTCCCGTTATAACCCCACAAAGTTCCATTCGTGCCGATTGCCCAAACCAGCCCGTCGCTCCCGACACCAAGACTGGTAAAACCGTTGGCTTCACTTTTTGTCCAATTTTGCCCGTCATCATCCGAATACCAGACCGTCCCGTTTTTCCCGGCTGTCCAAATTCTTCCGTTTTGACCAACGGCAATATCATTCATCCCTTCAGCTTTGGTTTGAGTAAAATTTTTGCCGTTGTATTTCCACACTGTTCCATTTGAACCCACCACAAAAACGGTATTGTCGTTGCGAGCCGCGATTCGGCTAAAACCGTTATAATCTACTTTGTTCCATTTTCTGCCATTGCGAGAAAACGAAACAGTTCCGTTGCGCCGAACAATCCAAATTGTTCCTTCCGGGCTGATGGCAACGTCGGCGACGTCGCCCGCCTTGGTTTTCGCCCAATTGCCCTGCTTCATTTGCACTTGAGCTTGAACAGTTATTACGGAAAATAAAACAGCTGCCAAAACTAATAATCTAATCATTTGTTTTTCCCTTTGTTTACTCGAAGTTTTGCATTGCTTTTATAGAAAAAGCCAGACGAATTTAATTTTGTTGAAGCGATTCAAATAATATTTTATTTAATAAAATCTGCCAACCAATTTTGCCGCAACGCTCTAAATCAAGCGATATGCTAGTCGCGAATTCACTGTTGAACCGAATAAATTAATTGATAAAATTCCTCTTGCCGTTGTCGCGCTTTTTGATAAATCTCATGTTTCGCCGCGTCAGGTGTAAAACATTGTCCCATATCTATTGGAGTAGTTGCGATGTTTTCTATTTTCCCGGCTTGCTCGAGCGCGTACAAAGCTGCGCCGCGACTCGATGCTTCGTGTTCGTCGGGCAATGTTAGTTTTTGCTTTGAAACATCGCAAATAATTTGCGTCCAAACGGGCGATTCGCGCAACGCTCCGCCCGAAGCAATCACAGTGTCAATCTGACAAATTCCATTAAGCTGTTCGAAAATCGCCGAAAAACGATATGCAACTGCTTCAAGCGCGGCTTGCGTAATCTCGATTGCCGACGTTGACGAGTGCAAACCCAAAATCGCGCCGCGCGCTGCCGCATTCCAATTCGTGCTGCGTTCACCGGCGAGAAAAGGCAAAAACGTCAAACCGTGCGAATCCGGCGCGAGTGCGGCAATCTGATTTTCGATGTCGTCGTCAACCCCTGCGAGCTTTAAATTGTTTTTTAGCCAGCTGTATAAACCGCCGCCGTCAGAAAGCGCGCCGCCAATAATGATTCGCTTTTTATCCAAACGATAACACCACAAACCAGCCGGAATTTCCTCCGGTGGTTCGCCTTCGTAAACGACGCGCATTGCGCCGCTCGTCCCAATCATGAGCGCGGCGCGGTTGCTGGTTACGCAACTTGCGCCAATATTATTCGCGGCACCGTCGCCGATTGCCAAAAACCAGCGTGCTTGCGCCAAATGTTGAAAACGTTTGGCAATTATTTTATTTAAGCCAAAGGTTTCTTGGTCGTCTGCAATGCGCGGTAGGTGTTGACGTTTAATCTCCAAAAAACCTGTTAACTCGTCGTCCCAAACGCATTTTCGCAAATCAAAAATGCCTGTCCCCGACGCTTGTGAAACGCTTGTGACCGCTTCGCCGAAAAAGCTCAACGCCAAAAAATCGGCGAAAGATAACCACTTCTCAACTTTTTCAAAAACTTGCGGCTGTTCAGTTTTGAGCCAGAGCAGTTTTGCCGTCCAATAGCTGGGGTGAAAACGCGCCCCCGTCCGGTTGTGAATTCGATGTTCGTCAAAGCTCTCGCGCAAGATTTTGACGTATTTTGCGCTGCGCGTGTCTGCCCAGCCGTAAACCGGGGTCAAAGCCTTGCCCTGAGCGTCAACTCCAACCAAACTATGCCAGAAACATGAAGCCGACACATATTTAATATGCATAGCTTCGTCGCCTGCTTTTTCCAGCACTTCGTTAATCGCCGCCGCGACCTGATTTAATGCTTCATCGGCGTCAATTTCCGCACCGCCGTCCTCAGTCATCGTCAGAGTCCGTTCATTTTTGACAAATGTGGCGTCCAGACGATTGGCGTGTTCATCGTATAAAGCAGCGCGAACACTGGACGTCCCGACATCCAAAACTAAAACTAAACTGGAATCTTCGTTGCTCAATGAAATTTGTTATTTGTTCGTATTTTCGTTTTTCGAGACCGGTGACTCCTCAGGTAAAATAACTTCTACGCCGTCACCTTTGCTATAATCTTTAACATCAAAACGGCTGAGCAAAGCAACTAAATTTGCCCGTGTAAACTTAAAATTTGTTCCGGCGACAAAACATTTTTCATCTTCACATTGCCTCCAGCGATTAACTTCGCGCCCCTGCTCGCTCGGCTGATTATTTCGCAAAAACTGTTTGTCTTGGCTAGTAAAAATGCTGCCATCGCGTCGGCGAAAAACCAAAACCTGCTCGAAATCTCCGACGCGCACTGAAAACAAAGCATTTTCAAAAGGCGTTTGCGGATTACGAGGCGGTTCGGGTTTGAGATTGGCATTTGTCTTAGCAACAACTAAATTATCATCTGCCGATGTTGCTGAATTATTCCCGCCGCAACCGAAAGAAAACAAAACCGCCCCGAGAATACACAAGTAAAAAATCGTTTTCATAAATCTATTTGGCATTTGTTTCAGGTTGTTCGGCATTATCTTCCATTTCATCATTCGAGTTATCAGCTGAATTGGTGTTGTCATCTGAATTATCAGTTGCTCCCGCGTCATTGCTTTCGCTTGGCGGCTCACCTTTTTGATCGCGGATTTTTAAAAGCATCGAATCGTCGTCTTCATAAATTTTATCAACCCAACCGCTTTCAACAATTTTAGCGTAAAAATCGTCGTGATGAAGATCAGAGAAAATGTAACGCGCGCCGAATTTATCACGAATAATGGGGGCGGCATCTTCGGTTTTGCCGGTTGTTATTTGCTCATAGAGTTTCCACAGTTCCTGATTACGCGAGAACAAATAATTCGGATCAAGCCCCGCGATATAAGCGTGTTTGGTATCGTGAAAGAATATTTTGGGGAAATCGTCCCAATCCGTGTTGAAAATCCGTGTTCGCCCGCCATTCAAATTAGGATCAAACTCAGGGATATTTGCCACCGCCCATTCCATTCCCTTTTGAAAACGTTCGGGCGGTTCATTTTCCGCAAGTTCCATGGCTAAACCTTTGATTTCTATCTTTTTCGACGGAATCGAAATTCCGTGTAAATTGAAGAACATGTAGATCAAAAGCATCACGCAAATCAGACCAACAAAAGCCGTCCGCCAAAAACCATTTTTGTCTCCTGATTCGCTAGTCGTTGGTCTGTCCAAATACGGCAATAACTCGCGGCGAAAATCTTCGGGCAAAACTAATATGTCGGATTTTAAGCGATTGGCGAAAGCCTGAAACGCAAAAGCGGCAAACAAGATAGCCATCGGCGGAAAATATTCGGCATAACGTTTCGATTGAAACATCCAGATCATTAAACCTGTGGCAAAAAGCAGAAAGAAGGTTGATTTTTCGTCTAGCCGTTTTTCTTCCGGGCGATACAAAATATAGCCGATAAACATTGACAGCAGCGCAATCGCGCACATTCCTAAAAGTGCTTTGCTGTCGTACGGATACCACTCGCCGCCGACTGGAACTTCAAAATCGCCGATCCGAAATTTTTCGCTGAAATGTTCGATAAAAAGCCAGATGTTGCGGGGAAAATACGGATTGATAACGTTTCCTAACACGGCTCCCCCGACCGTATAAGCCAGAGGCTGCCATTCGACTTTGCTGTCGTTCCAAAAAATAATTATCCCCCAGATGAGCGCTGCAACAATCAGCATCGGATACAAACTGTAAGCCCAGACAAAGGCAAACGTCAGCGGAAAAAGCCACTTATAACGCCGCTCAAACAAGAGCCAGATGCCTAAGATTGTAAAAATAATCGCAATCGGCGGAGCTTTCGCCATGTTCATCCGGTAGAAAAACGGATTTGCACAAGTCATAAGCCCCAACAGCCACACGAGCGGGTATTCAATTTTGTACCGCAAAATCAGCCAGTAGCAGGAAAAAATCGCAAGCGTAGAGTAAACAAACGCGCTCACTTTTGCCGCCATGATGGGTTCGAAAAACCACAGAAACGGAATTTGCAGCAAGTGAAAAAGAAAATGATGATCGGCGTAACTATCCGGACTCAAAACCGTCAACGGGAGCCAGGTAAATTCCGGCAGCCATTTACCATGACTAAAGTTTTCCCACAACAGCTGACTCCAACGAATGTGGTAATAACCATCAAAATCGCCGCAGCAAATCGCTTTGGTCGAAAATTGCAGCCAGTGCATAATAAGCGCGATAACGATAAAACCAACAGCGCCGTAAAGGTAGCGGACGGCGGCTTCTGACTGAAACCAGCTTTTTACTGCGCTGCTATTTTCGACAACCTTTTCTTCGCCGCCCTCAAAAGTTTCCGGGCGTTCGACTTCCTGCATAAATAAAAATACCTTCGTAAAAAAGCGTGAACTTTCGCTTCCAAAACAAACAAGCGGATAGATCGGCAAACTGTTCTGTCAAAATAACATGAACACGAGGTAAAAAAGAAATAACTGTTGACGGTTTGATTTAACCCAGTCAACAGTTATTTCTGCGCTCTCAAAATTCTCCCGGATTTTAATCTACGGCGCAAACTTCGACTAATTCATCCGGGCTTTCACGAGTGATAACAAAAGTTTGCCGTTCGGCTTCTTTTCCTTCGCCGGTATAAACGTCAATATGCTTATTTTTAACCGAAACTTCACCTAATTCTGTCAACCCGATATCCGTCGCAGTGTAAATCATTTTGCCCCAATCGCTTGGCAGCGACGGAATGGAGACTTTGCTGTTCATCTGCAAAACACTTTTGTCTGCGGCAATCATTCCGACGGTCAAAGCATCGCCGTTATTATCAAGGGGCGCCGAACTTTTTTGCCACTTTTGTGTCTCGTGATCATAGCCCAGATACCAACCCGCATTTGTCTTGCCCCAACCTTCAATAATGATGGCGCGAATAAATTTGGAGCTAAATACCAATTTGTCGGTGAGGCCTGGAACAGTTATTTCGGTCGTTTCATCCGTCGCATAATCAGCTTCGACGGGCGTAAAATAACCGGTTATTTTCCAACCGTCGCTGCACTGCCGGCTAATGCTTGAAAAAGCCGGATGAGCAGCGGTTTGCGCTTTGTTAAGAAACATAAAAATTGTCGCCGATAAAAAAAGAAACAATACCAGAATTTTCATTTCATCCTCCCAACTCGATATTTTTATGTTTTGAATTATCAAATCTTCGCTTTGTTGTCTCGAAAATTAAACTCTCATAAAAAACTTGTTGGCAATTGTTTTCTGACAGTCTATTCTCATAAAGTAGGTTTCTCGCAACGCCCGCCCCTAAAGTTGAATGAGTTACCAAGCCTCAATTTAGAAAGTTTACTAAAATCAAATGAAAAATCTGCTTTTTCGCTTTGTTCTCGGCATTGCTGTCTTAATCTTTGTCACCTCCATTGCCAGCGCCGCAATCTACGAAGTCGGACCAAATAAGCCGCTAGCAACGATTGCAGCAGTTCCCTGGGCGACATTGCAGCCCGGCGATACAGTGTTGATTTATTGGCGGGCAACTGCTTACAAAGAAAAATGGGTCATTTGCCGACAGGGAACCGCCGTTGCCCCGATCACCGTGCGCGGCGTTCCAAATTCCAACGGCGATTTGCCTGTGATTGACGGCAACGGTGCAACCACACCAAGTAACTTAAATTTTCCCGGCGATTCTCGCAGCGTTATCAAAATCGGCAGCGCGAATATCCCCGCCGATACTTTGCCGCAATATATTACAATCGAAAATTTGGACATTCGCAGCGCCCACCCTAATTATCAATTTACCGACGAAAACGGGGCGAGCGGAACTTACGCGAGCGCAGCTTCTTCCGTTTACGTTGAGAAGGGCGAAAATATCATTATTCGCAATTGCCGCCTGCATGATAATGCGAACGGTTTTTTTGTCGCCTCATCGCCCCAGCTTGCCTCGCGCAACATTCTCGTCGAAGGCAATTATATCTATGACAACGGCATTGTCGGCAGTGCTTTTCAGCACAATAATTACACCGCGGCAATCGGTATCACGTTTCAATACAATCGTTTTGGAGCGCCGAAAGCCGGCGCGCTCGGCAACAATCTAAAAGACCGCTCGGCTGGGTTAGTCGTGCGTTACAACTGGATTGAGAGCGGCAATCGGCAACTCGATCTGGTTGACGGCGAAGACAGCCCGTTGATTGTCAATGATCCCGGCTATCGCAAAACTTTTGTTTACGGCAACATTTTGATTGAGCCGGACGGCGCCGGAAACAATCAGATTACGCATTACGGCGGTGATAGCGGAACGACGGCTGATTATCGCAAAGGCACGCTTTACTTTTATAACAACACAATCATTTCTACCCGCGCCGGCAACACCACTCTTTTTCGGCTCTCGACAAACGAAGAAACGGCTGATGCCCGCAACAATATCTTTTATGTTTCAGCGAGCGGCGCAAATTTGGCTTTGCTTGATGACACTGGCGTTCTTGCCATCTCGCACAACTGGTTCAAACCCGGCTGGCGCAAATCCTTTTCTAACCAGAATGCGACGGTCAACAACGACGGAACTTCGGTTGAAACTGCTTCACCTAATTTTGCTGATGAAATCGGACAAGATTTTCAACTTCTCGCCAGTTCACCTGCCATTAATGCCGGAACAATTTTAAATTCTGCCGCGCTGCCCGCCAACAATGTCGTTCGGCAATACGTTTTGCATCAGACAGGGCAAGCGCGTCCAGCCAACGGCATTTTGGACATTGGAGCTTTTGAGTTTGGCAACGGTGCATTGCAAATTACGACTGTCAGTTTGCCAAATACCCGGCGCGGTAGATTTTACAATCAAACTTTGCAAGCGACGGGCGGCTCAGGCAATAACCTCTGGAATGTTTCAGCGGGGATCTTGCCGCCCGGAATGTCTTTAGAAGCCGCAACCGGCATAATTCGCGGCAAAGCCGCGCGTCGCGGAAACTGGAGTTTCACCGTTAGCGTTCACGATTCGCAAAACCCAGCGACGGTTGTGACAAAAAATTTATCAATCGTCATTAATTTGTAAATCAGATTGGCTACTCAATTTTATCTTTGGTCAAAACTTCTCGAGCCATTATCGCGTATTGACAAAACGTCTTGATTATAACCGAAATGACAATCGCAACAATTGCAATCGTAACAGACGTAATGGATACTAATCTACAACGTTTCAAGACAAGAAACTTATCAATATTGGAAAGTGCTGAATAAAATCAGCACTTTTCTTTTTGGGTTGATGGACATCTTTCATATAAATCAATATCTGCTTCAGAAACGAGGTTTTTGAGACATCATTTTTAATCTTTCTCGACGCTTTTTGAGATAATAAATCAAATAAATAATCTTTTATGAAAAATATGTCATGTATAGTTTATGCTAAA
>JBDTZD010000419.1:0-6470 GCA_040005335.1 Pyrinomonadaceae bacterium
GTCGGCGAAGAAACGACTCCAATTTGCAAGTCCAGGTTTTTTCTTAACATGGCTCTCTCAAAAGTCCAAAAAGTCCGCCGCGAGTGATAAGCAGAGGTTACCAGCAAGAGAGAATTCAGTTTCCTATTGTTTGCTAATTGAGCCAATAGATTTGCCTCATCATTTGTCCCACTGACAATTGTCGGAAGTATCTCGATTGCCTCCTCCGGAATCCCCTGCTGAATCAATTCCCAACGCGCCCGCTCAACAAAGTAGGGGTTTCGTTGTTCATTTTGATCCCAACCACTTTGCAAACCATCATTGGTCAGAAAGATTTTAGGAGCAATACCCTGTTTGAAAATTATTGCTGCTTCGTGTGTGCGCTCGATATAAGCGGCTGAACCGCTGAGAACTAATAGAGCATCGGCTTTTGAAAGCGGTTTTTCAATTATCAAATTGTTTGCCAAAATCCAAGCAAGTCCAGCCCATGCAACGAGAAAGATAAATAAATAAACTGGGATGAGTAATATTTTTTTTACTCGCATATCACTACTCAAAAAATAAAGCTTTACCAACAAATCCCTTGATAATTCTCATCAGAAGTGCGCTTTCCGAAGATTCGGACCAGGTCAACTACAATTTGTTCTTTTGCAAGTTGAGGTTCGATTGCTTTGAATTCTCCGGACGAATTCCCAATCAAAATTACTTCTGAATGTTTTAGAATTTCATCAATATTTTCTGCCATCAAATTAGAAATATGCGGAATTTCACGTTCAATATATTCTTTGTTGGCACCGACTAATCTGGCTACCGAGACTTCTTTATCATAAAGTTTGATATTGTAGCCCTTGCCGATAAGTCTTTCGATTATCGCTACTACAGGAGACTCACGCAGATCGTCAGTTCCTGCTTTAAAAGCAAAACCGAGCACTCCGACGCGCCTTTTACCAGTTTTCATAACCATTTGAACGGCGCGTTCGATTTGCAACAAATTGCTTTCTAAAGCTGCTTCCAAAACTGGAACTTCAATGTCCAATTCTTTTGCTTTGTACCGCAAAGCGCGTAAATCTTTTGGTAAACAAGAGCCGCCAAAAGCGAAACCCGGTTTGAGGTAATAGGGCGACAAATTGAGCTTCGTATCCTTGCAAAAAACTTCCATTACTTCGTGGCTGTCAATACCTAACTCCTTGCATATATTACCTATTTCATTAGCGAAAGATATTTTTAACCCGTGGAAGCAGTTACAAGAGTACTTAACCATTTCGGCGGCTTTGACGCTTGTCAGATAAAGCGGCGCATCAATTTTTGCATAAAGATGTTTTACTATTTCGCCGGCCTCATTCGAATCCGCTCCGATCAGCGTAAAAGGCGGAGAATAAAAATCTTTAATTGAAGTTCCCTCACGCAGAAATTCAGGATTAACACAAACGTCGAAATCCAGCCCAGCTTTTTTATCTGAATAAATTTCCAAGGTTGGCTTAACCAAACTTTCAATCGTTCCGGGCAGCATTGTGCTTCGCATCACGACAACATGACCACGAGATTTCCGAGAGATCGCTTCGCCAATTTGCTGACTCACGCGCTTTATGTAATCGAGTTTGAGCGAGCCGTTATCATTTGATGGCGTTCCGACGCAGACAAGCGAAATGTCAGAATTTTCAACCGCTTGGGCAGCATTTGTCGTTGCCCGCAAACGTTTTTCCGCCACCATCGCGCTTATGGATTCGCTGATCCCCTCTTCGACAATCGGCGAATTCCCCGAATTAATAATGTCAACTTTCGTCTGGCTAACATCAACTCCAATAACTTCGTGTCCTTCCTGAGCAAAACACGCTGCTGAAACCGCGCCGACATACCCTAACCCAAAGACACTAATTTTCATGAAATTATTTCTCGTCTAGAATTGAATTTGCTCTGTGAATTTATTTACAAAGTCTGAAATGAAAAAATAATTGTGAGCGTTTGCCCGAAAAGCCGGAAAACAGATTTTGCCATTCACTTTTGAAATTTATGAAAACTGCCTACTTTGCTTGTGTATTTCAATTGTTTTTTCACAAATTTCAGCGAAATCATCGGCGACCTTCTGCCAACCAAATTTCTCGCGCACAGTTTGTGCTGACTGTTCACCAATTTTTTGTGCCAAGGTTTTATCTATTAATAGTTGCACCACAGCATCGGCAAATGCGGACGGCGTGTCGCGCAGGAGAATTTCCCTACCATCCTTGACCGGTAAACCTTCAGCTCCAATTCTAGTCGAAACAACAGGCAATCCAATCGCCATCGCTTCATAAATTTTCAGACGAGTCCCGCCGCCGATTCTGATTGGTACAACATACACGCTGGCCTTTTCCATAAATGGACGCACATCTGGAACCCTCCCGCTAACGACCACAGACAATTCCTTTTTGCTCAATTCGACGAGACTCGGAAATGGATTTCGTCCGACAACTGTCAACGAAACTTGCGGGATTTGCATGCGGATAAAGGGGAGAATTTCTTCAGTAAACCAACGAATGGCGTCTTCATTTGGCAACCAATCCATTGAACCGGTAAAAACCAAATTAAACTCATCTTTTTCTACATTTCCTTGAGGGGCGAAAAATTCCGTGTCAACTCCGGTTGCAACGTCGGAAATATTTTTGATTCCATATTCGCTTTGCATCGCGTCTGCATCTTCTTTTGAAACAGCGGCGACCCAATCAAAACGCTTGCATGATTCTCTTTCATAATCAAACACTCGTCGCCATTGCATTTTCATAAAAGCTTTTTTGGGCGCACTTTTAGCAATCTCATAATGCCTGCGCCAAATCCTTGCTTCAACATTATGTTGAAACAGCAAAGTCGCCAGATTCAAATTTGCAGGTAAATTAACGGTTGGAGTTAGAAAATCGCAAACAACTATATCAAAATTGTCCGGGGTTGCTATCTTTTTTATATTTTCTTCCATTTCTGCTGAGACATACTTCTGCAGAGAATAGGGCAATTTCGAGAACAAATTTATTGCTAATTCGAAATAAAATCCCGTCGAAAATTTTAGTGAATTTTGATATGGAATTGTAATTATTTCGTGCGCGTATTCGCTTGATTTTTTTATTGCGTCAGCTTCTGCCGAGCCATCGTCAAGAGTTAGATACGTAATGTGATGCTCTTTTTTTAATTTCTTCAACATTTGATACGTGCGAATTTTTCCGCCCTTATCAATCGGATGAAGTAATTCTGTTTTTAACCAAAGAATTCGCACTTTTTATATTAGTTAGACAATGCAGATATTAGAATGGATTAAGACAATATCAATTAAATTTGTCTGTGAGCATCCATTTAACTTGCCACCGATAATAGTTTATCCTTAATTTTCGATAAACTGGCGCTGCCACATTTCAAAATTGAGCAAAGCCCAAATTCTTTCGTCGTGATTTTCGCCTTGCCGATGTCTTTCAACTAAATTTCTCACAAAATCAGGCTTAAAAATACCTCGTGAAAGAACGCGTTCCGACAAAACATATTCGTCAACTATATGTCTGTATTCATTTCTGAACCATTTTCCGATCGGGACCGGAAAACCCATTTTCCGGCGCGTCAAAATCTCGTCCGGCAGAATGCCTTTCATCGCTTGGCGCAATACAAATTTCGTCATTTTCCCACGAAGCTTCAGGTTATTAGGCATTTGCGCCGAAAATTCTATTAATTTATGGTCGAGAAACGGAACACGACTTTCAATCGAAGCAGCCATAGACATCTGATCTTGCTTCATCAGAAGTTCATGAAGATAAGTTTTTGTATCAGCGTAAAGCATTCTGTCAAGCAGACTTTTCGTTTCTGGAGAATCAAAAAAACGCAACATTTTAGCATAAGGGTTTGTATGCAAACCAATTCGCTCATTCGTTTCGTCGGAAAACATTTCCTTCTGCATTTGCCTGGGAAAAACGGCGAAATTGTCGAAATATATGTTTTCGATGTTTGGAACGATTGAAAAAAAACTTTTCCTTAATTTGTGACGAACTTTCGAATCGAGCGGCAAACTTTCGATTCTTTCAGCCACAAATTCACGTGCAAACTTTGACGTAAGTTTATAATAAGTTTCACCATATTTAAGATTCAGCAAAGTTTTCGCATAGCGGCCATAGCCAGCCAAACTCTCATCACTTCCTTCGCCCGTCAAAACAACTTTGACGTGCATTGCCGCAAGACGGGAAACAAAGTAGAGCGCAACGCTTGAAGGATGCGCCAGCGGTTCGTCTTCGTGCCAAATCAACTTAGGCAAAGCCTCAAAAAATTCTTGGGGCGATACAATTATCTCATGATGATCAGTTTTGAACGTCATTGCAACAAGGCGCGCAAACTCTAATTCATTGGCTTCACGCTCGACAAAAGCTACGGAAAAAGTTTTAACAGGCGTAGAAACCATTTTTGACATGACTGCCGCTATCGCGCTTGAATCTATGCCGCCCGATAAAAACATTCCAAGCGGAACGTCCGCCATCAGGCGCAGTTCAACTGCTCTTTGAAAAAGTTCGAACCATTGCGCCACCCAATCTTTATCCGTGCGTTTGTGACCATTTAGTTTTGGCTCAAACTGCAGGTCCCAAAATTTTTCGATGCGGATTTTGCCGTCTTTCCAAGTTAAAGTGTGCCCGGCGGGAAGCCGTTTAATATTGGCAAAAAGCGTTTCGTCACCACATGTTCCGTGATTTGCTAAATAATCGGTGAGCGTTGCGTAATTTAGTTCGGGCTTGATAAGCTTTACTTCAAGGATTGCTTTGATTTCCGACGCAAAAAATAGGCTTCCGTCCGCATTATGAACGTAATAAAGCGGTTTCACACCCAAGCGGTCACGCGCTATCAACAATTCTTGTTTGTTTTTATCCCAAACTGCAAAAGCAAACATGCCGCGCAATTTCTCAACGCAGTTTGCGCCGTACTCTTCATAAAGATGCAAAATAGTTTCTGTGTCGCAATTAGTCTTATATTTGTACCCCTTTTCAATCAATTCACGGCGGTAATCATTATGATTATAAACTTCCCCGTTATAGATAATTACGCAGGAGCCATCTTCATTAAACATTGGCTGCTGACCGCTTTTTAAGTCAATAATTGAAAGTCTTCGATGAGCGAAACCAACGTTTCTTTCGACGAAAATTCCGGCTTCGTCCGGTCCGCGATGATGAAGAATATCGCGCATTGCAATTAACATCTGGGCGTTAACTTCGCGCCCAGACTTATTTGAATAAATTATGCCGTTTATGCCACACATTTTAATTTTAAAGATGCTGGATTTTTAATTGCGAAAAAACATTTTCCTAATTGCGTTTGTTATTACTTTTTGTTTACTTCAGATTTCAATTCTTTGATTGGTGGCTTAAAATGCCGCGGGAATTCTTTACTAAAGATATTACAAATTGAACAATCACCTTTTGTTTTAACAGTAAACACCATTTTTTTTGATTCGACCTTCGCGCCGTAGCGCGGTGAAATCCAACAATTTTCTATTGTCCAAACGCCTTTGTCGCTGACATTTTCAGTTATTATTTGAGTATAAATGGTTAATAACGATTGTATTCTGTTTCCTTTATTACTAATTACGACCGAATCTTTTTTTATTTCCGCTTCGATTAGAGGGGAAAGTATAAAATTTAGTTCGTAAGAATTTAAGTTGACACTTTTAATTGAATCCTTGAGGGTCACTGAGTTGTTTTTGAGCATAATCTCGCGCTCATAATCTACCCCAAAACGAGCGAAACCATTGTGCGTTCCGCGCAAACAAACTTGAGTTTCGTTTTCCTGCCATTCGAGAAGTTTAGCATCGGCAATTGTTTTCCAAGAAAATGCGCCGCCTGGAATAGAAGAAGATTCGCCATTAACAGTCAAGCAGTTATGTGCATAGGATGAACGAAAAAGTTGCCGCGAAACTAAATCCGAGGTGTAATTATACGTTCCCGAATCAACAAAAACGGGCGCGCCCCCTAATGACAAAACAAAGTTTAGAGCGTCAGCATGAGAGTGTCCGCAATTCAAAAAACCGTGTTTGCCGCAATCAACCAACAAGAAATTCGCATCCGAATTCCATGAATCTCGCATTGCGAAGAATCCGCTCGTCTGAAACGCCTTTGAAGTCTTTTCGGGTTGACACGCTCTAAGTTTATCAAACTTTTGCAATCCCTCGACTCCAAGCAGCCAAAGCAGCTCGGCGCTTGGCTCCTGTGCAACAAACTTGAAATCACCACGATCAAAAAGCGTTGCGCCCAAAACCAAGGTCGGACGAAAATCTGTGATGACTTTTTCATCGAGAAAATAGAATCGCCCGCCGTCATCGTCTCCGAAAAGAGAGGTTTGGCCGTTCGGTTCGGTAATAAAAAGTAAAAACTCAATTAACTGATTTAATTTTTCGCGGTGCTTTTTCTCGACTGGCGCGTCTGCCAATTGCCGAAGAATTAATAAATTGGCGTAAAAATCCGCTGTATAGCGATGATAATGGCTTGATTGTTCACAATAAA